>CANDKL010000067.1 GCA_947385255.1 uncultured Roseburia sp.
GGATTTTTCAACCTGTCATTATAATAACTCAAAGCCCCGCCGGCGTCGCCGCCCACCCCAGCCCGAACACATTGGCAATCATATTCGTCGCAATATACCGGTTTGCCGGATGCCCCTTTGGTATCCTCGGAAACAAAAACCGCAAAAACGGCATCAGCGCATTTGTAGCGCCCTCGATAATCCCCGCATTTTCCGCAATCCGCATCATCCCGACCCAAAACGACATCACACCCGTCATTGTAATACACAGCGCCACTGCATCCTTCGCTGAATCCAGCGCCGCCTCTGTCACATCCGGCAGCGTTCCGTTAAACGACGCAAATATAACGCCAATGACAATCATACATCCCCACAAATAATTCATAACTGCCGTACCTCTTTTTTTCCATAATATGCCTGCAAACGCCTCTATATACCGGCAGGGCCTGTTTTTAAATTCCGTTCATATTCAAAGGCTTTTCCTCATATATTGCAACTAACAAACCAGAGGGAGCCTCTCCTTTGATAACAAACGTAAAAAAACGCTTTCTGCCCGGCCTTCTTGGCCTGATTCTCATATGCCTTACCCTTTCCTCCTGCAGCTCGCCCGCCAGCCTTCTTTCCTCTGCGGCTATGCTAAAGGAGCAGCGCCGGTTTGACTTCTTCACGCAGACGCTTTTTGTGCAGGAAATGAAGGAAAATACCCTCAACCTGCACTATACGCTTGCGGATCCGGAACGCTTCGGCATCAAAAGCCATAAAATTTCCCTCGGCGGCTATTCAAAAGACAGGGCGGATTCCACCGCTTCTTTTTTGGAAAATATGACTGCCGCACTCTCGGACTTTCACTACGACTCTTTAGATACCCGGCAAAAGCTTACCTATGATATTTTAGAGGATTACTGCCAAAAACAGCTTGTCGCCGCTTCCTTATACGACTATCAGGAACCCCTGCGCCCGACGACGGGCGTTCAGTCCGAGCTGCCGGTGCTGCTTGCAGAATATGCCTTTTACAATCCGTGCGACGTGACGGACTACCTGTCTCTGCTCACCTGCACCGAGGATTATTTTAATCAGATTATTGCGCTGGAGCAAAAAAAGGCGCAGGAGGGGCTGTTTATGTCTCCGGAAGCTGCAAATGCTGTGATCGACGCCTGCCAAACCTTTGCAGCCGATCCGGAGACGAACTTTTTAATTGACACGTTTGAAGCGCGTATTGACGGCGTAACCAATATTTCCACTGAAAAAAAGGCTCTTTATAAAAAGCAAAACCGATCGTTAGTAGAAAATGTCGTCGTTCCGGCCTACGAAAGCCTTGCCGATGCGCTTGAGGATTTAAAAAGCAGCGGCACAAATTCTGCGGGGCTTGGCTACTACCCGCAGGGGAAGGCCTACTATGAAACTCTGGTGCGCTCGAATACCGGCTCCGGCAAAAGTATCCGGCAGCTGCAGCAGCGTACAGCGCGCCAGCGCAATCTGGATATTACCGCCCTCCACAATCTGCTCTCTAAAAACCCGGATTTGCTGAAATCACAAGACCCAAAAATCCCCTCTGAGGATCCAACCGCAATTTTAAACCATTTATTAGAAGCCATGCAGGCCGATTTTTATCCGGCTGCGGACAGCTCCTTTGCGGTCAACTATATTCACGAATCCTTAGAGGATACGCTTGCTCCTGCCTTTTACCTGACGGCGCCGATTGACGATATCAGCCACAATGTGATTTACCTGAACAAAAGCAGCAATTATTCCGGCATACAGCTCTTTACAACGCTGGCACACGAGGGTTTTCCAGGCCATCTTTACCAGACCACCGGAACCTATCAGGCCGGCCTTGCCCCTGCGCGCGCGCTGTTTAATTATCCGGGCTATACGGAAGGATGGGCGACCTATGTGGAAATGCTCTCTTACCACTATGCGGGCCTGGATGAATCGCTTGCGGAAATGCTGGCACGCAATCAGTCTGCGCTGCTCAGCCTCTATGCAACCATTGATATGGGCATTCACTATGACGGATGGCTGCTGAAAGATACCGCTTCCTTCCTGCAGGGCTTCGGTATTACCGATCTGGGTACCACGAAACGTATTTATGAGCTCATTGTAGCCGAACCCTCTCATTATTTAAAATATTATATCGGCTATCTGGAATTTCTGGATTTAAAGGAATACGCAAAAACAAGGTTTGCAGAGCAATATTCGGACCGCGCCTTCCATCAGGCGGTGATCCGAATGGGCCCCGCTCCGTTTCCGATTTTAAAAAAATACCTGCCGCATTTTTATACGCCGGAGGAATGACGAACAATTATACAAACAGGCTCTGATACACCTCTCTTTTCGAAATTCCGCGATCCCTTGCGACGGCCTTCATCGCGGAATTTCGATCATATCCCTTCGCCTCATAAAGCGCCATATGCGCTTCCAGGGACATCTCCTCCCAGGCTTTTTGAACCTCCCTTCGGATTTTATCCCGGCTTTTCCCTTCGATTACCAGGACAAATTCCCCTCTTGGTTCCGTTTGCTCATAGCAGGACACCGCCTCAGACAGCGTCATTTTTTGTTTTTCCTCAAATCGCTTTGTCAGCTCCCGGCATACCGTCACAGACCGTTCCCCCAGAGCCTCATACAGCTCTCTTAATGTCTTCAAAAGACGATGCGGCGCTTCATAGAGAACCAGTGTCCGCGTTTCCTCTGCCATCTCCTTAAGAATTTCCGCCCGTTCCTTTTTATCCCGTGGTAAAAACGCCTCAAATGCAAACCGTCTGGTTTTCTGTCCTGACATGGTAAGCGCCGTAATGCAGGCCGCCGCCCCCGGCAGGGACGTCACCTCAATGCCTGCCTGATTGCAGATGCGCACCAAATCCTCTCCCGGATCCGAAATCCCCGGCGTGCCCGCATCCGTTATCAACGCAATCTCCTTTCCCTCCTGCAGCTTTTCCACAAGCCAGGCGCCCTTTTCTGCTTTATTGTGTTCATGATAGCTCGTCAACGGCGTTTGGATCCCGAAATGGTTTAAAAGGCGGATCGAATTACGCGTATCCTCCGCCGCAATCAAATCGACCTCCTTTAATACACGCAGTACGCGCAGCGTAATATCCTCCAGATTCCCAATCGGCGTTGCGCACAAATATAATTTCCCTGCCATGGCTCTCCTTTCTCAATATCCGTAAATGTCATAGATCTCGTCCGTATAAACACCCTTTTTTCGATACACAATCAAAGGCTTTTCCACCTGCAGCCTGGAATTTCCGCCTCTTAACCCCTCGATCAGCACCATATTGGGCTCCCGGTCCGCAAACGGATATACCAGCTGCATCCGCTTCGGCTCTATGCCGCAGCTTACCATTTTATACATAATTTCCGCCAGCCGGAATGGGCGGTGCACCATGTAAAACCGGCCCTTCGGCTTTAACAGCTTCGCGGACTGCTGCAGCACGTCATCCAGCGTGCAAAGAATTTCATGTCTTGCCACAGCCTTTGCATGACTGGCGGAGGACAGTCCATGCTCTCCAATTATATACGGCGGATTCGTCGTAATCACATCAAAAGAAGATGCCCCGAATCGTTCGGAAGCATCTTTGATATCGCCTGTTACAATTGCAATCTTCTTCTCCAAATGATTAAGCGCTACGCTGCGCGCAGCCATATCCGCGCTTTCCTCCTGAATCTCAAGGCCGGTAAAATGCTCTCCCTTAGTCTTTGCCTCCAGAAGGATCGGAATAATCCCCGTCCCTGTGCCAAGATCCAGCGCCCGTTCTCCCTTTTTCACCCGTGCAAAACCCGAAAGCAGCACGGCATCCATGCCAAAGCAAAATTTTTCGGGATTCTGAATGATAGAATAGCCGTTTCGATGCAGCTCATCCAAACGTTCCTCTGGCTTTAACTTATTTCCCGTCGTCAATTTTGGACTTCCCCCCGTTGTCTTCTAAGGCGGCCAGTTCCTTAAGCTCTGCAGCGGATAATTTCACATCCTTTTTGCGCCGCGGACGGAAGCGCAGCTCCTTTACCTTGTATTCCCTGGCTTCCTTTTCATCGTCCACCTCTACGATTACCTTCACAATCTGGCGCAGGACATTTACGCTCTGCACAACGGCCTTTAAGCCCTCCGGCGTCGTCACGGTATCTCCGAGGCCCGGCAGGCGGCTGTTTAAATACTCGTACGTCTCCTGCTCGTTCTTTAAGCAGCACATCAGCCTTCCGCAAACGCCGGAAATCTTCGCCGGGTTTAAGGAAAGATTCTGCTCCTTTGCCATTTTAATGGATACCGGCGCAAACTCCGTCAGATACGAATGGCAGCACAGGCATCGGCCACAGATCCCGACGCCGCCCAAAATCTTCGTTTCGTCCCGCACACCAATCTGGCGCAGCTCAATCCGGGTTCGGAATACCGCTGCAAGATCCTTTACCAGCTCACGGAAGTCAATCCGTCCGTCCGCCGTAAAATAAAACAGCAGCTTATTGTTGTCAAAGGTATATTCCGCTTCCACTAGCTTCATTTCCAGCTTGTGCCTGGCAATTTTATCCAGACAAATCTGAAATGCTTCCTTTTCCTTTTCGCGGTTTCTGGCGGCTGTCCGTTCGTCCTGCTCTGTCGCGACGCGGATTACCGTCTTTAACGGCTTGACCAGCGAATCGTCCTCTATGGATCGTATCCCGAGTACCACCGTTCCCATTTCCACACCGCGCGCCGTTTCCACAATCACATGATCCCCGGTTTCAATTTTGTATTTTGCCGGATCAAAGTAATAAATTTTACCGGTATTGCGGAACCGGACTCCAACTATTTTTGTCATCTTAATTCTCCTTCATTGTCATCAGCAGCAAATCCATCAAAAGCTCAAAATTTACATTAGCCCGCATCCGCCGCTTTGCCTTGTCGAGCGCCTTTAAAATCTCCTCAATGCCCGCATAGGAGCTTTGGCTCGCCGCTTTTTTTATGTGGTATATTTCCTCCTGGAAAACAAGCCGGTTCACATCTGCCGTCGCCTTATACAGCAATATATCCCGATACCAGATCCGCATCAGATCAAAATAGTCGTTGATTTCCAGCTTATATTCTGTGATATGCCGGACCGCTTGCGTCATTTCATTGAGATCGATGTCCTTGATCCGCTTCAAAAGCTCTAAAGCATCGCTTTTGATACGGTTAAAATCCTCCGACGCAGAGAGGCTTACCGCCTTACCGACGTTTCCCTGGGCAAACGCTGTGCAGATATCCGCCTGATCGCCCGGAATCTGCTTCTGCTCCGTCAGAAAACGGCGAATGGCTTCATCTGCCACAGCCTTTAAATCCAACCGCACACAGCGGGAAAGCACCGTCGGCAAAAATCCGTCCGCATTGTCCGTCAAAAGCAGAAGAACCGCATAAGCAGGCGGCTCCTCCATGGTTTTCAGCAGCGCATTCTGCGCCTGCACATTCATCTTTTCCGCCTCGTCTATGATATAAACCTTGTATCTGCTGCTATAGGGTTTTAAATAAATATCCTCGTTCACCTGCGTACGAATGTCCTCTACGCTCAGCGTATTTGGCTTCTCATGGGTGACATAAATAATATCCGGCTGGTTCCTTCCCTCCGCCTGCCTGCAGGAACGGCAGTTCCCGCAGGGATCCGTCTTGGCCTCCTCACACTGCAGGGCGGCGGCAAACGCTTCTGCAAGCATCATTTTGCCGGATTTATCCGGCCCGTTCAGGATATAGGCATGAGATACCTTATCCATCGCAATCGCATTCCGGAAATAGGAAATAATCCTTTCATGTCCGATTATGCCCAAAAAATTCTTTGTCATCTTCCCCAACTCCTTAGCGTATGCTTCTCATTATGTAAAAATATCCAGCAGCAGCCCCTGTATCTCGCCGATTTTCTCCAGTATGCCAAGGTGATCCTTTTCCTCCTTGACCAGCTCGCCCGCCAGTTCATCCAGATTCTCATCCACCAGCCGGATAATTCCGTAAACCCTGTGCCTTCCCCTCCGATCCAGAAAATTTTCCCTGGAAAATTTATGGGAACGGTTCACGACCTCATTCAGAAAATCCTTCACCAGTCCCCGGTATTTTTTCATATCCCGGATATCCATATGCTGCGCAATCCGTTCTCCCTGATTCGTAATCTCATTCAAAAGCGTATTCAGCCGTTCCTCCAGCCCCGCCTCATTGATCGCACTCGTCAGAGTAAATCTAAAATCGCCTTCCGCTGCCTGCGGCTTTGCAGCCACCTCTACAGAAGCCGCCGGTGTCATTTCATTTACCTTTAAATCCATAAAGCTGCCCTCCTCTTACATAAATGTGCGGATATAAGCCGTAATCTGCCCGCAGATATCCTCCAGGTTTTCGTTCAAAAAACGACGCCTGATACCTGCCTTTAAAAGCCGTTCCTCCGAAAAATCCTGCGCGTCCGCCAAAAACCTCCGGCAAAGCTCCGCGTATCCCGGATTTTGCTGCAGGCGCTCCCGGTCTAATGCCCGCTGTAAGCGCAGGCCGTCCTCTACCTCTATGTATATCGGCACTACGGCAAAATCGCCGAAATAATCCCGGATTTTCATATAGGCCTCTACTGTGGCAATCATCAGATAATCCCGGCGGGACAAATCAATCTGCCCGTCATCTACCGTAAAATAGTTCCACACGCCATATACCGTATGATAGGACCGAAGCTCAATTACCCTGCCGGCCTTATCAAAATGCGCAAGCTGCGCTTCGTTTACAAAATAATACTCTTCCCCGTCCGTCTCACCGAACCGGGCCGGCCTAGTCGTATATGGAACAATGCGCGAAAGGGGAAGCTCCCCCTCCTCCAAAAGCCGCCTGTAAACGGTATCCTTCCCGGAGGCGCTCTTACCCATCATGCAAAACAGTTTTCCCATAGCTGTTCCCCGTTTATCCTGTCAGCGGATAATCTCTATCCTCTCATTTATTATATCGGCAATTCCCTGCACATTCAGTCGGAATTTCCGGCATTTACGAATATTTTTTAAAAATGCCGCGTCGATGCGCTCTCCCGGAAGCAAAACCGGAATGCCCGGCGGATAGAGGCTTACCATGCAGCCGGAAATATGCCCCGTAGCTTCGTCAAAGGAAACCGTCTCTGTTTTCCGATCCATTGCCTCGCAAAATTCCATGCATTTCTCCTTTGGCGCATAAAGCTGCTGTATAAACTGCTGCTCCATGCAGCCGCTTTTGCCGGCAGGGATCGTTTCGTCCAGCTCCCACAAAGCTTGCCAGAGCCTTTGAAAGCCCTCCCTGCGGTCCAGAATGCTCGTCATGCCAAGCACATAAAATCCGGAAACCAGTTCCATTTGAAGGCGGTATGCTTTCAGCAGCTTTTGATAAAGCAGAGCACCGCTCCATCCGGTATCCCGGACGGACAGGACAAGCTTCGACGGATCCAGGCCGTATATTTCACCCTCTGTAAAATCCCTCCTCCGCATGACATGCAGGCGCGAAAGCCCTTCTGTCCTCCGGTAAAATTCATCCAGCAGCCCGGCATAGGCCGCAAATAACGATTCCCCTTCCCCGGCCAGCAGGCGGATACATTTCTCCATACCTGCCATCAATACATACGAGGGAGAGCTTGTCTCAAAAATAGCCAGATACTTCCGTATCTCCTTTGCAGAAATACAGGAAGAATTCAAATGCAGCAGCGCCGTCTGGGTCAGAGACGGCAGCACCTTATGCATGCTCTGCACCACGATATCGGCACCCATTCTTACGGCGCTCTGAGGAAATGCCTTATGAAACCCAAAATGCGCACCGTGCGCTTCGTCTACAATCAGCGGTATCCCGTAGCTGTGCACCGTTTTGGCAATGGCGGCGATATCACTGACGACCCCTTCGTACGTGGGAGACGTCACCAAAACGGCGCGGATCTCCGGATTCTTTTCAAGCTGCCTTTTCACCTCCTGCGGATCGATGCTTCCGGCGATGCCAAATTCTGTCATGCCGGGATATACATACTCCGCGGACAGATTCCGGATACAGGCCGCATGATACGCTGCCCGGTGCGCATTTCGCGCCATCAGAATCGTTTTTCCCTGCGGCACCGCAGCCGCCACGGCAGCCAGCAGACCGCAGGTGCTCCCGTTAACCAGATAAAAGCTCTGCCCTGCACCGTAAAGCTGCGCCGCACGCTCCTGCGCCTCCTTTAGAATACCCTCCGGATAATGTAGGTTATCAAACCCCTCAATCTCCGTAATATCGATCGTATAGGGATTTGGCATAGGAAGCGCGTTCCTTTTGTGGCCCGGCATATGAAACGGATAATATCCGCTGCCGGCATAGGCTTCCAGCTTTGTATCCAGCGCCTCTTTTTCTGCTTTCGTCTTCCTTTTCATAAAATGCTCTGCTCCATCCATTTATTGTCTATTTATTATATAGTGACCGGAATACATTGTCAATTTCACAAATCTTCCTCTAAAACCACTTCTTCCGCCTCTTCCGGAACATTTTATTCTGCTTAATCGTTGTATAAGGCGACTTCTCCTTTTTATTCAAATGCAGCTTCCGTTTGATCGTATAAAAATTATCCACAAGCTTCCAGACCAAAAAAATGAAAAGGCCAAGCAGACCGATTCCCGCAAGAGCCGCCGCAATCATTTTCGGCTCGATCAAAAAGATTCTCTTTTCATCCGTTCTGCCATCGCCTGTGTCCGCCGCCTCATTGACGACGGCCTTCTCCGTTTCCGTTTCGTCCTGTGCATGGAATGCAAAGGTATCAACCGAAACATCCGCAGCGGTAATATCTGCGCTCCCAACCAGACGTCCGGCATACGTATATTCAATACTGCCCAGAACATCCCCGTCCTGTTCCTTATAATTGATTTTGGAATCCACATCCGCAAACTCGGCTGTAATCGGCAGAATGACGCTGCTGGACTCATCCAGCGCTACAAACGGCTCATAGCTTCCCAATATCCCCTTGCCGTCCTCCTTTTCCTGCGTATACATCTGCTCATGCTCCGACACATTTACCATTTTAAAATTATCGAAGCAAAAATCAAACAGCGCCCGGGTATCCTCGTAGTTACTGCCTGCAGGTGCGTCCAATACGACGCAGATCAGCGTAACCCCGTCCTTTTCCGCATAGGTCACCAGCGTATAATTGGCAACCGAGGTATAGCCCGTCTTGCCGCCCAGGCAATAGTCGTACAGATACTGCCGCGTCCGCAGCGGATAAAGCATCTGGTGATGGTTGTGCAAAAGCGTTTCCTCATCCGTATGCTTATTGGTAAAGGGAATCGTGTAGGTCTTTGTGCCGCAGATAATGCGGAACGCTTCGTTTTTGTAGGCCTCGCGGGCGATTAACGCCATATCGTATGCACTGACATAATGCTGCTCGTCCGGCAGGCCGTTGCAGTTACTGAAATGCGTATTCTGACAGCCCAGCGCTACGGCCCTGTCATTCATCATCTGAACAAAGGTATCCATGTCGCCGCCCACATGCTCCGCCACTGCATAGGCGCACTCATTTGCAGACGCCAGCATTACGCCGTACAGGCACTGCTCCATCGTCATTTCCTCACCCACGTCCCTGGCAATACCGGATCCTTCTGTTTTATGAACCGAATCATAGGAAAATGTAACGACCTCGTCCATTTTGCTGTTTTCCAGAGCAAGCAGCGTCGTCAGAATTTTGGTAATGCTCGCAGGATAGTGCACATCATGGCTGTTCTTTTCATACAGAACCGTTCCTGTTCCGGCCTCCATTACGATTCCGGCCGCGGAGACAATTTCGGGCCCGTCCGGCCAGTACTGGTTCTTTTTGACCTCTCCGGCCTCTACGCATTCCGGAAAACTGCCTGACAGCAGCAGAATGACACTGAGCAAAGCAGCTAATCTATTATATATTTTCAAGGGAAATACCTCTCTTTTCTTCCTCTGTTTGGCTCTGCACCGGTAAATACACGGCGAAATATGCAGAACCATCGTGGATTTTGTCTATTTATAGTATAGACTTCCCGCTTCGGATTCGCAATAATAATCTTTTCATTTTTCCTGAGATTTGTTATATTAGTAGATATTATGATACAGGAAGGTAACTCTTATGCGTTTAAGAAATATCAAAGGCGCCGATGAAGCTGTCTTAAAAAGTCCCTGGTGCATCCAGTCCCCGGAAGCCCAGAAAGGAAGCTGGCAGGCTTATTTTGGCAATCAGCATCCCATCCACCTGGAAATCGGCATGGGAAAGGGACAATTTATCATGGCCCTCGCCGCGCGCCATCCCGAGCTCAATTACATCGGTATAGAACGCTATACCAGCGTCCTGCTGCGCGCACTGCAGAAAATGGATCCCATCGACGCTCCCGCCAACCTGCGTTTTCTCTGCACGGATGCCAAAAGCCTGGCGGATATCTTTGGCAGCGGAGAGGTTGAACGGATTTACCTGAACTTTTCCGATCCGTGGCCGAAGGACCGCCATGCCAAACGCCGCCTGACCTCCGGCGCTTTTCTGGAACGATACCGGCAGATTTTAGCGCCCGGCGGACAGCTGGAATTTAAAACCGATAACAAAAAGCTATTTGAATTTTCTCTGGAGGAAATCCCTGCAGCCGGCTGGCACGTAGTGGTGCATACGTTTGATCTGCACCGGGATGCTGCCCTGAATGCGGGCAATATTATGACCGAGTACGAAGAAAAGTTTTCAGCAATGGGCAATCCCATCTGTAAGCTGATTGCCTGTCCATGAAACAAAAAGCCCTTCCCGGCATAGGATAATACCAATCAAGGTTACCGGGAGGGCATATGGGACGCAAATGCTGCTGCAAAGGCAGCCGTTTTCATCGCTGCTGCAAATATTTTTACAAAAATCCGTTCTGGCCCAGAAAGCTTAAGTGCATTCGGCGCTCCTTTTTAGAGGTCTGCGCCATTTTAAACCTCCACTGAACAGATATACGTTTTAACCGCGCTTAAGCCATTCTAAAAGCTCCTCCGCATTTTCTGCAAAACGCCTGGCGCCGTATTCCTCCAGAAGCGCCCTGCTGCGGAAGCCCCAGAGTACGCTGATACAGGGCAGGCCGGCTGCGCACGCGGTTTTGACATCCACCTCTGAATCCCCTACATAAACGGCCCGCTCCGCCGGAACTCCAAGTATTCGCAAGGCTTCAAAAACCGTATCCGGCGCGGGCTTTCTGGCAATCCCCTCGCGCTCTCCGATGGCGGCCATGCCAAATTCTTTAAAGTAATACTCGTTCAGCTCTTTGACTGCAAAATCCGCTTTGTTGGACACAATCGCCATTTTCCTTCCGTCTCTCTGAAGCGTCCGTAAAAGCTCTGTAATTCCTGCATAGGGCTTTGTTTTATTACGGCAGTTCGCTTTGTAGTGTTCCCGAAACGCTAAAAACAGGTGCTCAAAATCGGGATGCGCCTCTCCATTTTCCACGCTTCGGATCATCAGGTTTCGGATGCCGTTCCCTACATCCGTGCGGACCTGCCCGATTGTCCTCAACGGACAGCTAAAGCTTTGCAACGCCGCGTTCACGCTGTCTGTCAAATCCTCCAATGTGTCTAACAGTGTGCCGTCCAAATCAAACACAATTGCCTCGTATCCGGCCATTTTTCTCCCTCCTCGTATCGCTTCGTCCTGACAAATAAAAAACACCGATCCCACGGCTCTTGCGTCCGCAAAATCAGTGCTTCAATGCGCCACCAGGGGTTCGAACCCTGGACACCCTGATTAAGAGTCAGGTGCTCTGCCAGCTGAGCTAGTGGCGCTTCCTTTCTAACAACGAAACTCATTATATACGATTATTTTATAAAATGCAAGACTTTTTTTCATTTTTTTTAAAAAATTTTTAAGTGCACGTCCATCTTTACATTCTTGTATATCTGCAAATTAAAAAGGTGCAAAGCTTAAATAATTTAATAAAGACTTTACACCTTAGTTTTAGGTTACTTATGCAATTTTAAATATTACTCTTTAATTTCATCAATATCTGTAAGATTAACACCTGCTACATTGAGTATAGCTTTCAAAGAGAAATACTCTCTTTTTAATTCAGAATATGTTTTTTCCGCATTTTCTTCTTTTGCCAAAAACATATACTTTTGAATCTTTTTAAAATCATCAATTGCCGTTTTTGTGATTTCCAGATTAGTATTTGGCATATGCTCACCATCCTTTTGCCTGCGCTGTTTATATGGTACTTTGATTATACCAATTAGCGGTTTCAGTGTAAAGCTTTTATTGAATTATCAATTTGCTCTGCACTTTTTAGGTTACTTTTTACGGGGTGGGAAATGCTTGTCGTGGTATTTGGGGGGTGATTCGACAGTGACGCTTCAGTACG
>CANDKL010000068.1 GCA_947385255.1 uncultured Roseburia sp.
GTAGCAAAAACTATATATAATGTATTGGGGGTTTTTACGAGTATTATAATAGCACCGCCAGCAAGATAAGTGTGCACAAACTTCACAAAATATAAGATTTATTTTTGTGCATCCTGCACATCTTTTTCTGTCAACTGCTAAAAAGTGCTTCAAACTCCTCCCTGCTGATCTTCTCTTTTTCTAATAAAAGCCCTGCACATCGATTTAACACATCTTCATATTCCTGTATCAGCTTCTTTGCCTGGGCATAGCAATCATCGATAATCCGCTTGACCTCCTCATCGATTCTGGTTGCTACGCTTTCGCCGTATCCTCTGGTATGGGCCAAATCCCTGCCAATAAACACCTCATCGTCATCGTTGTCATAATTGATCAGCCCCACATGCTCCGACATCCCGTATTTGGTCACCATGGCCTTCGCCATCTGGGTGGCCTGCTTGATATCCTGCGACGCTCCGGTTGTAATGTCGTCAAAAACCATCTCCTCTGCCACACGCCCGCCGAGATCCACCACAATTTCCTGGAGCATACGGCCTTTTGTATTAAACATTTCATCATTCTCTGAAAGCGGCATCGTATAGCCTGCCGCTCCGGCTCCCGTCGGTATAATGGAAACCGAATACACAGGTCCGACATCCGGCAGCACATGGAATAAGATTGCATGGCCCGCCTCGTGGAATGCCGTAATCCTTTTTTCCTTCTCGCTGATAATCCGGCTCTTCTTCTCTGCGCCAATCCCGACCTTGACAAAGGATTTGCGGATATCGCTCTGCAGGATATAGGCCCGGTTCTCCTTTGCCGCATTAATTGCCGCCTCGTTGAGCAGGTTTTCCAGATCCGCTCCGGTAAAGCCCGCCGTCGTCTGGGCTATCTGCTTCAAATCCACATCGTCCCCCAGCGGCTTGTTCTTCGCATGCACATTTAAAATCTCTTCCCTGCCGCCGATATCCGGACGCCCCACATGAATTTTGCGGTCAAACCTGCCGGGACGCATAATCGCCGGATCCAGAATATCCACACGGTTCGTCGCCGCCATGACGATAATGCCTTCGTTGACGCCAAAGCCGTCCATCTCCACGAGCATCTGATTCAGCGTCTGTTCACGCTCATCGTGCCCGCCGCCCATGCCGGTTCCCCTGCGCCTGGCTACGGCGTCAATTTCATCAATAAAGACGATACAGGGCGCATTGCGCTTGGCGTCCTCAAATAAATCCCTTACACGGGAGGCGCCGACACCGACAAACATCTCGACAAAGTCGGAACCGGAAATACTGAAAAACGGAACGCCCGCCTCCCCGGCAACCGCCTTGGCCAAAAGCGTCTTACCTGTTCCGGGGGGTCCCACGAGCAGAACTCCCTTCGGGATTCTTGCCCCCAGACGGTTGTACTTTCTGGGAGCTTTCAAAAAATCCACCAGCTCCTCTAACTCTTCCTTTTCCTCCCTGAGCCCTGCGACGTTGTCGAAATTCATTGTGTTCTCACTGGTCGAAAGCCTTGCGCGGCTCTTGCCGAAATTCATCATTTTATTTCCGCCGCCGCCGGCCGCCGCCTGGTTCGTCATAATCATAAACAGAATGAACATGGTCGCCAGTACAATCAAAAGAGGAAGCAAATTTAAAAGCCAGCTCTCCGGCGGGACATCCGCCATATAATAATTCTCAAACTGCTTCTCCGAAAGCAGATCCTGTATCTCATTGACATCGGATACATACAGCTCCTTTTCCAGGCCGTTCTGCAAACGGATATTTAAAATACCGGTCGGTATCTCCCTGTTCTGTTCAATTTCAATATAAACGATATCCTCGTTATTTAATGCCCTTTCAAACTCCGTCATCGTATACGCGTTTGCCGCATCCTGCCTCGCGTCCAGCATCAGCCAAACAATCACTACCACAACGACAAGCAGCGCATAGAAGCCAAAGCCTCTGTAACTACGTTTATTCAACTGGAATCCTCCTTCTAGCCTGATTTATCATTCTTCTGCCAGCCAGGCCGTTAATCCAATTCTACTACGCCGATATAAGGCAGGTTCCGGTATTTCTGCGCATAGTCAAGTCCATAGCCCACTACAAACTCATCCGGGATGTGAAAGCACGTATAATTCACATCCACCGGGATCACGCGCCGCTCCGGTTTATCTAATAATGTGCAGAGCCTTAAGCTTTTGGGATTCCTGTTTTTAAGATTCTCCAGCAGATAGCTCAACGTCCTGCCGGAGTCTACAATGTCCTCCACTACCAGCACATCCTTTCCCTTGATGCTCTCATCCAGATCCTTTACGATTCTGACTACGCCGCTGGATTTGGTATCCGGCCCATAGCTGGATACCGACATAAAATCCATGGAAACCGGAACGGTCAGCCGCTTGGAAAGCTCACAGGTAAAAAATACGCCTCCCTTTAGCACGCAGAGCATATGTACCTGCTTTCCCTCGTAATCGTCGCTGATCTGCTTTGCAATTTCTGCAATTCTTTTGTCTACCTCTTCCTCCGATAATAATACACGGACTGTTTCGCTCATGCTCTTTCCTCCATAAAATGTACTTCCAACACTCTCTTCGTATGCTCTGTAATTTTGTAATAGGAACTGATCCGGTAGCCGACTGCCCACAAAATATGGGATCCATCCGCCAAAAGCGGTATCCGATCCCGCAGGTCCCGCGGCACCCGTTCATTCATCCAGTAATCCCTCAGCTTTTGTCTGTGCCCCTGCAAATCCAGTACAAAATAATCCCCCGGCTCTCTATTTCGTATATAAAGCCTGTTTTTTATCTTATCATAATCAAACCATTTCGTATACAGATTTTGGGGAATTTTTCTATCTTTTTTTTGATTTTCCAGAATGCGATACCGCAAAATCCCGTTATCCAGCCGAATTTCACCCTCCGATCCCTCCAGAGGGAGCCGGATAAGGCACTCTTTTTTTTCGCTGTTTTTCCTCTGCGAAAGCAGCAGGCTACCGTAACTGGCCTCTGCCGTAATACCGTATGGCAGGGAAAGCCGCCTCCCGGTCTGCCCGTATAAAAGCCCCAGTACGCTGCTTGCATGCTCCCTGGTGATATCCTTCCTGCTGCCCGACACTCTGGCAATCAGCTCCAGGATCACGCGCTTCTTAAGAAACGGAGGACATTCCGCAAGACCGGCCGCCGCAAAGCAAACCGTTCCGTCCTCCCGTTTTTTCATATAAGCCTTTAAAATTTTATCCGTTTCCTCCTGCAGATATGCAGAAATTTCCAGCATATCCTCTGCCAGCAGATTGATATGCGCCGTGCTTGCTTCATTTACAAGCGCAAGCTGCGGCATAATACAGCTGCGGATGCGGTTCCTGCTGTAACCCGTATCCGCGTTCGTCGTATCCGTCCGGTACTCCTGTCCGCGTTCCTCTAAAAAATCCTCAATTTCCCTTCTTGTCACGCCTAAAAACGGACGGATAATATTCCCGCGGACCGGCCGGATTCCGGCAATTCCCTCAATTCCGCTTCCCCTGCACAGATGAAACAGCACCGTTTCTGCATTGTCGTCTCCGTGATGAGCGACGGCGGTTTTTACCGTGCCGCCCCTGCTTTTTGCCCCTGCCGCATAACGCCTCTCCTCTTCTGAAAACGCCTCATAGCGCACGTTCCTGCCTGCCTCCTCCTCAGAAAGCCCCTGGCTCTTTGCAAGCTCTGGCACCGGGAAGGACCGGCAGGTCAGCGGAATCCCATATTGTCCGCAAAGCCGTTTTACAAAACGCATATCGGCAAGGCTTTCCTCTGCGCGTATGCCATGCTCCACATGTATGGCCGACAGCGAAAACTGCATTACGCCGCACAGCTCCTTTAAAATCAGAAGCAGGGCGACTGAATCCGCGCCTCCGGAAATCCCGGCGCATACATGATCTCCTGCCTGTACCATATGATGTGCCTCCATATAAGCTGCAACCTTTTTTATCATTGCTTTTGTCCTTCTCTTCTGTTATTTCTCCCAAATCGCCGCGGCCAGCACAGTCATATCATCCCGCACCTCGCCGCCGGTGCAGTCCATGACCTGATCCAAAAGCTTCTTTGCCAACAGCCCCGGATGATTAGTATGTATGTCTGCAATCATTTCCTCCAGAAGCTCCTCCGGACGGTCTGTATGCAGATATTCTAGCACACCATCCGTAATCATGACAAGAAAATCTCCGTCGGAAAGCTGCTTTACGGCCCGTTCAATCTCCATTTCAAAGCTGACTCCCACCGGAAGGGACGTAGACAACAGACATTCCACACTGCCGTCCCTGCGGCGGATAAAGGTGGCTGAGGCCCCGATTTTATAAAAATCCGCCTCTCCGGTGTACATATTAACGGAAGCAATGTCCACCGTGGAATACTGCTCGTCCTCTCCGTGAATGACCATCGCGGAATTCAGCATTTTAATTGCCGTTTCCTTGGTAAACCCGGCTTCAATAAAACGCTCCAAAAGATCCACCACCAGCTCGCTCTCCCTGCATGCCCGCGCCCCAAAGCCCATGCCGTCCGAAAGGCAAAGCACCAGCTCCCCGTCCTCCTTTTCCAGACAGGAAAAATTATCGCCGGAAATAGCCGCGCCGTCCTTGGTCAGCCTTGCCACACCGTGAACGGCATGAAATGCAGGCTCCTCCTCATAAATAATTTCCGTAGGCTCCTTGCTGATAAAGGTCCTTGTATCCTTATGCGGCTTCATATGCCGATCCAAAGCCCCGGCAATGACCTTTGTCAAATCCTTGATGGCCACACAGTTTCCAAAACGGGAGCGCGCCTGAATGACTGCCTGGATATGTCCGTCGTTTTTCCGGTACAGATGCACCTCCTCCGTCACAATCCCGCATTCCCTGGCACGATAACGAATTTCGGAAAGCAGCCACTTTTCCTCCTTGTCCAGAAGCTTCGCCTCATTTGCACAATCCTGCATAATAAATGCCATGGCGTCCAGCTGCTGCGCAATGACCTCTCTGTTTTCTAACAGGCGGTTGTACCAGGCCTTATTGACCCGCACCTGCTCAAACACCGCGGCCGCCTCCTGCTCCACATGAGCGGCATAGCAGCAGTTCTCCTGCAGCTCCCTTTTGATCTGCTCGTCCGCCCTTCCGTTTTGCATCAGGCTGCTCACCAGGCGGCCAAATACGCCGTACATCGTGTGGTTTGCAGGCGCCCAGCAAATTGCGCAGGTATCGCAGCCGCTGCAGATCCGCCCTGCAATTTCCTGCTGGATCTGCCCGATATCCTCCTGGCCGATTTCACTCCGGCGGTTCATGGACAAAAAGGTCTTTGCAAGCCCCTCAAAGCTCTTGGCATAACCAAGCAGACGCTGATCCTTTAATCCCCCCTGCGCATGGCCCAAATCCTCTGCCGCCTCCGTTTCCTCCAGAAACAAATGCACGCCTCTGCCAGCCAGAATACTGAATCCAAAGATAAATACAGCCTCAAATACCGCCGAAAACACCGTAACCTGATTCTTCAAATCAAAAATTCCCCCGAATACAGAAAGCGCAAGCGTCCCGCCGGATGCCGCAAGCGATGCAACAGACGCATAGCAGCGCCTGTCCGCCCATTCGCAAAGGCGCACTGTAATTGCAATAATCAGAATCGCCATGGCGTATTTTGCAATTGCCGTAATCGGAACAAATGCTGCCATGCCCGTCAGCATTCCCGCAGACAGAAGCCACCGGCACGGCTCCTCCAGATATACAGCGGCAAAAAAAGCCGGTATCAGAGGATAGCATCCCATCACAGAAATCCGACAGACCAATGCTCCCGCAATGCCAAGTACCAACTGTTTCCATCCTGTTTTTTTCATACCGTTAAATCCTCCTGCATTTACATTTTTCCGCACCCGGCCCGGGAACGGATTTTCTAAGAGGCATTATAGGCATGCAGCCGTAAAATCTTTGTCAAACGGTTGAAGGCGTTCCAAAAACTTTTCGCCAAAAACGCCCTCGAATTGTAGATTCGAGGGCGTTTCACCTTTTTAAGAACATCTGCATTATTCTTCTCTGAATATCGTCTCATTATCATAAATCATACCCAGCTTGCTCCTGGCCGTATCCTCCACATACTCACGGCTGCCAATATATTCCTCATAATCGGAAAGCTGCTCCTTCCGCTCTGTCTCGGATTCATATACCGCGTTCAGCTCCTCCTCCAGCTGGATGTACTCCTGATCCCTTCGGTAGAGCTTTACAATCTGGACAGACATTACAATCAGCAGCAATATCACAATGCAGGCAATGCTTCTCCTTCCCGGCCGCTTCTCTCTTTTTCTTCTTCTCATACCAAAATCCTTTTCCTGCTGCTTGTTTATTGTTTACTTAAACCTATCTTAATGGCTTTCTTCACTTTTTTCAATTCTTTTTTTAAAAAAGAGAAAAATTTTTTCCCGGGCTTTTCCACAACGCCGAATATTTTTCCAAAAATCCTCTGTCCGATCCGCAAAAGCTTTACAAACAATCCGACCACCCAGGGACTGATACAGCTGTTTTCAAAAAGCATCCCGATTGCAACGCCGCCCAGGACAAACCAGCGCAAAAGGCCGTCATTTTCCCGGTAAAGCATGGCAAAAACTCCAATGGCGCAAATCAGCCAGTACAAAATATCCTCTGCCGCCAGAAGAATTGTCCCATGCTTCCACATATGCCGGATAATCCGCAGGATATCGTACAAAAGCATCAGCACAATCCCAAACAGCAGGGAAACCAGAAGCAGGCTGCCTTCACGGGCAATGGTCTCACTGACAGCACCGTTCATTTAAACAGCCGCCCAAAAAAAGATTCTGCCTGCTTGCCGTAATCCTTTACCTCCGAATAAGCAAGGGAATCAATTCTTCCCTCCACATCGACCTCCCCCTTTTCCAGGCTGAGCCGGTTTACATGAAGATCGCTGCCTTTAATTAAAAGCATTCCCTGCTCCGTCTCCAAAAGGATTTCCGCCACATCAAACGAGAGTACATCCACCACCCCGCTGAAGCTTGCGGTTTTACGGCTGCTAAGGAGAACCTTATGTGCTTTTGTTCCTGTTTTCTCATCCATCTTATCCCACTTACCTCCTGCCCTACAACCGTCCGGATACGGAATGGTTGTCTTTTTTTCTTTCTACACATTATATTAGAAGGCCGTGGTTTTTATGACCGAAAATGCAGGCAATCTACAAATAGCGGAACATCTCTTTGGCATCCTCCTTCCGGACCGATTCTGCAATGGAAAGCACCTCTGCCTTCACGGCCTTCTGTCCGAATGCGATTTCTATGATATCCCCTTCCTTTACACTCACGGAAGCCTTTGCCACCCTTCCGTTTACCATGACGCGGCCCGCGTCGCAGGCTTCGTTTGCCACGGTACGGCGCTTGATTAAGCGCGATACCTTTAAAAATTTATCCAGTCTCATTTGCTTCTCCTATAAAAACACAGAGGGCATACGAAACGCCCTCTGCAAAACTGTCATTTTTCATTCGTTTATCATATCTTTTAAAGCTTTTCCTGCCTTAAACTTCGGTGCCTTGGAAGCCGGGATTTTCATTTCATCCCCAGTCTGCGGATTCCGACCCACGCGCTCTGCACGCTCAGATACTTCAAACGTCCCAAATCCGACTAACTGGATTTTCTCACCCTTCTTCAATTCTTCAGCAACTACATCTGTAAAAGCCTTTAATGCCGCTTCAGCGTCCTTCTTCGGTAGTTCTGTCCTGTCAGCTATAGCTGCAACTAATTCTGCTTTGTTCATTCAAAATTCCTCCTGTGGATATTCATAGAATAAGGTTACTTCCTGTAAAAACCGCACCTCCATCGTCTGTGCGATAATCTACATGATTATTTATACTTGTTTTACCTATATTTGTCAAGAAAAAGTATCTGTATTTCGTCAATTAGATCAATTTCTGCACAATATCAAGCATTGTCTGACCCAATGCGTTCGCCTTTTCCACAGAATCCTGCATGGAATCGCCTTTTACGCCGATATAAAATTTCACCTTCGGCTCTGTTCCGGATGGACGGATGCATACCCATGCACCGTCTGTCAGCTCATAATAAAGCACGTTGGACTTCGGCAGGCCGGTCGGCGTCACCTCTTTTGTTTTCAGATCGGTAACGGTATCCTGCTGGTAATCCCGGGCCTTTAATACCTCATAGGAGCCAATCGCCGTAAGGGGCTCCCCTCGCAGGGTGCCGAGTATCTTCTGAATCTTTTCTAACCCTTCGATTCCCTTTAAGGTAATGGATTCCACATGATCCTGATAGAAGCCATAGCGTGCATACATATCCAGCATCGCATCCCACAGCGTCTTGCCCTGTGTCTTATAAAATGCCGCGGCCTCGCAGAGGAACATGGTAGCCGCAACGGCGTCCTTATCCCGCGCATAGGTTCCCGGCAGGCAGCCGTAGCTTTCCTCCATGCCGAACAGATAGGTTCCTTTTCCTGTTTTTTCAAATTCGAGCATCTTCTGGCCGATGAACTTAAACCCGGTCAGTACCTCTGCCAGCTCTACTCCGTAATATTCTGCAATGGCATCTGCCATATGGGTTGTTACCAGGGAACGGATAAATGCGCCGTCCTCCGGCAGGCTGCCCTTTATGGCCTTTGTCTGCCCAATGATGTAATCGCCGATCAGGCAGCCGGACATGTTTCCGGTCAGCATATGGTATTCGCCGGTCTGACTGTCCTTTACATACACGCCGAGACGGTCTGCGTCCGGATCGGTTGCAAGCACGAGATCCGCATCTTCTTTTCTGGCAAGGGCCAGCGCAAGCTCATAGGCTGCCGCAGCCTCGGGGTTCGGATAACCGACCGTTGGGAAATCGCCGTCCGGCAGCTCCTGCTCCTTTACGACGAATACCTTTGTAAAGCCCAGCTCCTTTAAAATAGTGCGGACCGGAATATTGCCGGTTCCATGCAGAGGCGTGTAGACAATTTTAAGCTCATCCTTAACTGCATCAATGGCATCCTGATGCAGCACCAGTTTCTTAATCTCATCCATATAGGCGCGGTCAATATCCCCGCCAATGGTTTTGTACAGGCCCTCCGCGCTGGCTTTGGACTTGTCCATGGTCAGCATGGAGCTGTAATCGGTAACCGCCTTTACCTCAGCCATAATGCCGGTGTCATGCGGCGGTGTAATCTGTGCTCCATCCTCCCAGTATACCTTATATCCGTTGTACTCTGCCGGGTTGTGGCTTGCCGTGATATTAATGCCTGCGATGCAGTTTAAGCTGCGAACCGCATACGAAAGCTCCGGCGTCGGCCTTAAGGATTCAAATACATAAGCACGAATGCCGTTGGCAGCAAGACAGAGCGCTGCTTCATCCGCAAACTCCGGCGACATATGCCTGGAATCGTATGCGATGGCCACGCCGCGGTTCTCCTGCCCTACCTTTTTGATGTAATTGGCCAGGCCCTGCGTCGCCTTGCGGACCGTATAAATATTCATCCGGTTCGTTCCTGCGCCAATTACGCCGCGCAGCCCTGCCGTACCGAATTCCAGCTCTGTATAGAACCGGTCCTCAATTTCCTTTTCATCGTCTGCAATCGCCTTCAATTCTGCCTTTGTCGCCTCGTCAAAATACGGATTTGAAATCCACTCCTGATAAATATCCTTGTAGTTCATGATTTTCCTCCTCTTGTTTTTATTGATAGCGGCGGTTAGGAACTGTCCAGAAATTTAAAAGTTATTTCTGGACAGTTCCTTAACACCGGCCGCAGGTGTCACTGATCCCGCAAATCGTCATAGCTGTCGCCTGTACCTGTCCCGGCTGTCGTATCCGAGCTGTGATTGCCGGTACCGCTGCCGCTGTTATTGCTGTTGTTGTTAATAGATGTCAGCAGGTTGTACAGGGTCGTCAGATAATCCGTCTGGGACTGATTATTATTGCTGTTGTTATTGTTGTTATTATTATTGTTGTTATTGCTGTTATTGTTATTACTGCTGTTATTATTGTTGTTGCTATTACTGTTATTATTATTATTGTTGTTATTGCCGCTATTATTGTTATTACTGCCTGCAGCGCTGTTTTGATTTCCTGTGCCGCCTGACTGGCCGCCGGCAGTGCCGGTTTGGGCATCCGCCGCGCTCTTTTCATCGGATGACGTCTTTCCCGCCTCTGAGAGGGCAATTTCGATCTCGGACTCCGGGGAATTTACCACAAGTCTTTTTTCAATGGTATCGTACCCGTCCGCCTCCACCGCTATGGTATGGACACCGTAGCGCACCTCCACCGGCTTGGAATAATCCGCCTTTTTGCCGTCAATCCACAATACGGCCCCTTCCACACCGACCCGAAAGGTAATTCTGCAGATCTTAGGCCCTTCTCCCTTCAGCTCGTCCAGGTTCAGGCTGGTTGCCTGATCCCTTAAGATTTCAACCTCTCTGCTGCCGCCGTAGCCGTTATTGGCTACCGTCACTAAGTACTTGCCCTCCGGTACCTCTACCTGCATATTTTTGGTGACTTCTTTAAATATCTTATCTCCGATACAGATAAAGCTGCCCTCGAAAAGCTTCGTGCCTGAAAGCGCCAGGTATCCGTGCCCCTTGGTAACGGACAGGGAAATCAGCTCCTTGTCCCTTCCCACGGCACGCAGGACATCGGCTTCCCCGATCTCGTCGAATCCAACCGTATCCTCCCCGGAAAAAATTTCCATTTCGGGATCGCAGGCGTATTTCGTCCTTCCAATAATCAACATGCGGCTGCCTGCATCAAAGGAATAATTGACAATATCATCCTGCACCCAGGCCTGCGGAGACTGCTGCACGCTGGTCAGCTGCTGCGTATGGCCCGACACCGCAATCTGTACGGCATCCCCAGGCAAAAAGGAATCTGCCGACTTGCTGCTGCCGTATTTGTCCAGGAACCGCGTCCCGGTATGGTATGCATACTGCGACTGCCTGCCGTCCGACACCTTCTGGAAGGACGCGAGCTTCTGTTCCGTATCGATTCGGGTGAGGACATATAAATCCTCCTCCAAAGCCTCCTCTGCCGCTGCAGTATCCGCTTCCTGAACCTCCTGCGCTTCCTGCGCCATTACCTCGTCCGGCTTCTTCCCTGTTCCGCGCCGTCCCTGGACAATGCCGCTGTCGGGCGTACCGCAGGCACACAGGACAAAGGCCATAGCTGCCATAAGCACGGTCAAAATCAAGTACTGCTTTTGTATTTTCATGCTGTTTTTCTCCCATCCGATTCAAAGCTTTACTTATTATAACATACTCTGGCTAACTTGTGAAATAAAATAACATTTTTAAAAATTGTTTTCTCTGCGGCTCCTGCTCCATCACCCGTTCCAGCTTTTCAATGTCCCTGCCCGAAATCCAGGATTTGCGGGAGCTGCTGTAGTGATTTGCGATTTTCCAGAACTTTTTGGGGTATGCAAGACGCAGATACAGCTGCTCAAGCTCCTCCGGCAGCAGCTTCCTCACATTGTCATATTCGGTAATCATTTCAAGTCCAAGCCCGGTGCTCCAATTGTATTTTTCCAGTATTTTACGAATAAAATTTGCCAGATCCTGCACCATAATATCATACGTCATCTGCTCGAAATTCAAAAGTACCCATTCTCCCTGGGACAAAAGCACATTGTGCTGGTTGTAATCTCCGTGGCAAAGCCCCCGCATACGGCTTTCCGCCGCTGCGTCCATCCCCTCTAACTGCCTGTTTAACTGCTCGGTCACCTGATACGCCTGTTCCTTATAGCCCTCGTATACCTGCATAAACAACAATTCAAACCGGTTTTTCTTATTTTTGTTCCGGATGTAATTTTTTACCTTATTCAGCTCACGATTATGCCGTTCATATTCTCTTAAAAGGCTGTCCCTATCTGCCTTTAAAAAATCCGGGATTTCCTTCTGGCAGGACTTTGCCAGCGTATGAAGCTTTGCCAGCCTCCTGACCGCCGCCGTAATATCCTCCCGGTTCCTTACATCGCATTCCCTGCCTGTATACCAGTTTTTCAAGAGGTAAAGGATATCGTTCACCTCATCCTTTACCAGAACCTCACCGTCCCTTGCAGCGACAATCGTTTCTGCCGCAAATCCGCTGTCCGACAAATATTCCAGTATCTCATATAAAAAAGCGGCCCGCTCCTTCGATCCGCGAAACTCCTTTAGCTGCATCAGCCCCTTATCCGTATCACAGTTCAGGGCTCCGCGTCCTTTTGCTGTGCTTCTAATTTCTACGTCATACTGTTCCAGAATTTCTTCTTCCCGATTATACACAAAAACCCCTCCATACGAATCTGTTCACGCAATTTCTCCGTGTCTCTTTAACATATGAAGAG
>CANDKL010000069.1 GCA_947385255.1 uncultured Roseburia sp.
ATTTCATGTTACCTGTCAGCTTTTGGGTCTCCTCCGCCAAATCACGGATCTCACTTGCGACTACCGCAAAGCCCTTTCCGACCTCTCCGGCTCTAGCTGCTTCTACAGAAGCATTAAGAGCTAGGAGATTGGTCTGCATGGATATAGAATCAATTCCTTTGATAACTGCGTTCATATGACTGATAATGCGCGTCAGTTCGTCCATATCCCTCTGCATTTCGCGGGAAACGGCAATCGTCTGATCCGAAAGCTCCTTAATATCGGTCAGCTCCTTCTGGCCTTTCTCAATCCTCTGGTAAACCTCGTCCGTTTCTTCCGACACCTTTAAAATTGTATTCGTCATCTCCTCATGCCGATTATTGGAATCCCCTGCGGATGTTCCGAAAATTGTTTCGGCGGCCCTTGATACCTTACGGGAAATCTCGTTTATCTTCTCTGTCTGATGCTGCATGACCAGATCCAGCGAGCTGATCTGCATCACTGCCTTAATGTTTTTTTCAAACACCTCCGCAAACTGGCGTCTTCCGTCTGTAAGCCTCCGGTAAATTGCCTTCAGCTCCGGTTCCCTGGAGTAATCCGTTTCCTTTAATTCAGAAACAGCGTGCATCAGTTCCGTTTTTCTTTTCCTCATTGCCATTCACATATCCTCTTTCTTTCTTTGGAATTCTCATTATCTTCTATCATACGGAATTTCCGGTTTTTTGCAAGTTTTTTTATACAATCAAATCAATTGCGTCCCGGACGCTTTTTACTCCAATTAAACGTATTCCGTCGGTTCCATGCAGGGCGGCTTTGCTCGACTCCGGCAGCACGCAGGCAGTAAATCCCAGCTTCTTCGCCTCCTGGACTCTTTGCTCCGCCATATTGACAGCCCGCACCTCACCGCTCAGCCCAACCTCGCCAAAGCAGATCAGTTCCTCGCTGACCGGCTTGTTTTTATAGCTGGATACCAGAGCCAGCACGATCCCTAAGTCGATTGCCGGTTCATTCATTTTAATCCCCCCTGCAATGTTCACATATGCATCGCAGCTTCCCATTTGAAGGCCTACCCGCTTTTCAAGTACTGCCATCAGCAGGTTTACACGGTTAAAATCCGTGCCGGCAGCCGTTCTTCTCGGCATCCCGAAATTGCTTCGACAAACTAAGGCCTGTACCTCCAGCAAAATCGGCCTGCTTCCTTCCATAGAACAGGCGACAACGGATCCGCTCGCTCCTTTGGGCTTGCCTCCCAGCATAAATTCGGAAGGATTTTCCACCTCCTCCAGACCGTTGGCACGCATTTCAAATACGCCGATTTCGTTGGTTGAACCAAAGCGGTTCTTGACACCGCGCAGAATACGATATGCTGCATGGCGGTCTCCTTCAAAGTATAAAACGGTATCCACCATATGCTCTAAAACACGCGGACCTGCCACAACTCCTTCCTTCGTTACATGCCCGATTACAAAGAATGCAATTCCAAGCCCTTTGGCCATCCGCATCAGGCTGCCCGTTGACTCCCTGACCTGTGACACGCTCCCGGGGGCAGAGGCTATGTTCTCGTTGTACATCGTCTGTATGGAATCAATGACAACCACCTGCGGCAGCTCCTTTCTGACAATGCTGTCAATGAAATCCAGATTCGTCTCACAGAGCAGCGACAGCGAATCGCCGAATTCTCCAATCCGCTCTGCACGTATTTTAATCTGCTGTAAAGACTCCTCACCGGATACATACAAAACCCTTCGATTATCTCCCGCCAGATTCCTGCATACCTGCAAAAGCAGCGTCGATTTACCGATACCGGGATCTCCGCCTACCAATATCATAGAGCCCGGTACCACACCGCCGCCCAGCACCCGGTCTAATTCTTTGATTCTGGTAGGGAAACGCGTTTCCTCTGCAGTTTCTATGTCCTTAAGCTTTGCTGTTTTTACCTGCTGCCCGGAACCGGAAGCAGGCTTTGTCTTATGGCAGGCGGGCATCGCCTCCTCCACAAAGGTATTCCATTCCTTGCAGGCCGGGCACTGACCCATCCACTTCGCCGACTCTGCACCGCAGGACTGACAGTAATATACTACTTTCGTTTTTGCCATATTTTCTCCCGATTTCAAAAGAAGAATGTGCAAAGCACATTCTTCTTAACTGTCCTGACTGCATTATTTCCTGGAAATTCCTACGGTGACGCTTTCTGTTCCATCCATCTCAACGCTTAAGCTCAGCTTTCCGCCGAGATTGGTCTTCATCACGCCTGCATGTGTTCCATTGATTTCAATATTATATTCTGTACCTGCTTCCAGCTCCAGTGTAATCTGGGCATCCTCAGGTCCTTCCACCTGAAAGGAAACCTTTTCGTCCGTCGCCTGAAATCCGGTTACAGCCGTTCCCGGCACAGATTCGTATACGAACATGCCGTTCCTCTCCAGCTTGGTGATCTGCTGATAGGTCTTCACCTTGTACAAATCTCCGGCATGTTCAAAATTCTCGCGTTTTGCCTTGACTGATAAACTGTAGTCACCAAAGCTGATTGTCCCATCTGATTCGCTGCGAATCAATTCACTAATAACAGACATTCTCATCCTCCTGTAGTGCTATTTCATATTTCATCGTTCTGTAATCTTATTATATAATAAGTATCTGTGCTTTTCCAGTTTTATTTTATTAAGTTTTTGTTTCACACTGTCCGTAAGGTTAGTTTTCATGCAATGGGGAGATTGTTTTTCCAAAAGCGACGCCCCATACCACGGCAAGCATATCCCCGCCCCGTGAAACGTAACCGTAACACCGCAAATTTATACTTCCCTCCCTTTTTCACCCTTGCCATCATTTTCTAAATACTATATAATAAACTGCGAGGTGATAATATGTCAAACGAAATCCATGACTTTTTAAGGGAAGTTCTAACTAAGCTTCAGACAATCGACTACGTAAAGCCTGAATCCCTGCCGAATATCGACTTATATATGGATCAAGTCACAACCTTCATGAATACCCAGCTGGCATCGACAAAGCGGCACGAGGACGATAAAATTTTAACAAAAACCATGATCAACAACTACACCAAAAACAACCTGCTTCCACCGCCTGACCGCAAAAAATATTCCAAGGAGCACATACTTACTCTGCTGTTCATCTACTATTTTAAAAGCATCCTGAGTATAAACGATATCCAGAATATCTTAAATCCCATTACAGACCGCTATTTTTCCAACGGTAGCCATTTCAGCCTGCAGGATGTTTACAATGAGGTGTTCGGCCTGGAGCACGAGGAGGCGCAGCACATTTTAAAGGATCTTGCCAAGAAGTATAAGACCAGCTCGAAGACCTTTGCAGATGCGCCGGAGGAGGAAGCGGAACTGTTACATACCTTTGCCTTTATCTGTATGCTGAGCTTCGACGTTTATATTAAGAAAATGATTATCGAACAGACCATTGACAAGCTGCCGCCCTGTCCCTCCCACAGGAAAAAAACAACAACGAATAAGAAAAAAGAATAGATAGAGGTCTATTCTTTTTCATTGCCTTCTTTATTGCAGAGACGTTCAAATACCATGTCGTACCCGTCGTTACCGTAGTTTAACGAGCGGTTTACCCTGCTGATGGTTGCGGTAGATGCACCTGTCCGCTCTGCAATATCCAGATATGTCTTATGCTCCCGCAGCATGTACGCCACTTCAAAGCGCTGTGACAGAGACAGCAGTTCATTCACTGTGCAGACATCCTCGAAAAACGTATAGCACTCCTCCCGGTTCTGCAATGTCAATATGGCATCAAACAGGTGGTTCACTACTTCAGTCCTTATCTTTTTATTCATGTACCTTTCTCCTTATTGCTTTGAGTATTCCTATTTTAGCATATTAAAGTATGAAAGTAAACAAATAATCACATTTTTCTTTTGTGATCATAGAATAAAGTATACGATTGTTATATTCAGGGAGGAATGATCATTGTCAGTTCCGTTTCAATTCAAAAGGAAGCTGCTGCCGCTGCTTCTGATTCTGTCACTTGCTGTCTTAGCCCTTGCCGGCTGTGAAAAGCGGGCGGTAAACACCGGGGCTTCGGGAGAAAAAATTGTCCTGAATGAGGTGGCACATTCTATTTTTTACGCACCGATGTATGCTGCAATTGAAGAAGGGTATTTTCAGGATGCAGGTATTGATTTAGAGCTTGTGACGGGGTTTGGCGCAGATAAAACGATGACCGCCGTACTCTCCGGTGAAGCCGACATCGGGTTCATGGGGCCGGAAACGACCGTCTATGCATTTAATGAGGGCGCATCCGATGTAGTCAAAAATTTTGCCCAGCTCACCCAGCGCGCCGGGAATTTTCTGATTGCAAGAGAACCTATGGAAGCCTTCACATGGACGGATTTGAAAGGGAAAAATGTGTTGGGCGGACGCGCGGGCGGTATGCCGGAAATGGTGTTTGAGTTTGTATTAAAGAAAAACAATATCGACCCCGCCAAGGATCTGAGCATTGACCAGAGCATTGATTTCGGATCGACTGCGGCTGCGTTTTCGGGCGGACAGGGAGATTTTACGGTTGAGTTCGAACCTTCAGCCACCGCGCTTGAAAAGGAGGGCGCAGGATATGTCGTCGCATCGGTCGGCGTCGATTCCGGCTATGTGCCGTACACGGCATTTTCTGCAAAGGAAAGCTTTCTGATTTCCCACCCCGATATCATCCAGGCATTTACAGATGCCCTGCAAAGAGGCATGCAGTATGTTTCCGGACACACCAGCGAGGAAATCGCAGCTGTAATTGCGCCGCAATTCCCGGATACCGACAAGGAGACGATTGCCACGATCGTGTCCCGTTATCAGGAACAGGATACCTGGAAGGAGGACGTCATTTTTACAGAGGACGCCTATACGCTGCTTCTGGATATTTTAGACGATGCCGGGCAGCTTGAGGCGCGGCCGGAATACGAAAATCTGGTCAACACCAAATTTGCCGCGCAGGCCGCAGGAGAAGGAGACTGAGTATTCAGAAGCTGCAAAGGCTGCCGTACCGGTTCACCCACCCGGTACGGCAGCCCTGTTATTTTCATACCTCAGCCGTTTTACACACTGCGTTTACTTCACGGTTACGGCCTGATTCTGCCCTTTCCCTAAAAAGAGCTTTTTATAAGCCGCTTTCTTATTCTTCGGCGTCTTCACAACTGCTTTTTTGGCAATGCCTTTGAAAGCGCCGCTGCCAATTTTTTTCAGCTTTTTGCTCTTAACCGTGATCCGGTTCAGGCTCTTGTCTGCGGCAAATGCTTCTTTGCCAATCTTCTTTACGTTTTTGCCGATGGTTACGCTTGTCAGCTGTTTCATTCCCTGAAAAGCTTCGTCTGCAATCGCCGTTACGCTAAGCCTTACGCCCTTTACGGTAACGGTGGCTGCAACGGTAACGGTACGTGCGCTCTTTGACTTCGGCGCATATGCCTCGGCAAGCTTTTTGTCCGGATTGGTGACGCGGTATTTTACGCCGCCTGCGGTTACGGTGTCGCCCTTTTGAAGCGTATTTGCAGACTGTGCCTTTGCCAGCTCATCTAAGATCCGGTTCATATTGGCTTCCGCTTCGGCCCTGGCTTTTTCGAGCGCCGCAATCTGCGCCTGCATCTGGGCAATTTTTTTCGCTTCTGCTTCCAGCGCCGCAACCTTTTCGGCCTCCGCTTTCAGTCGGTTCACCTCGGCCTCTAAGCTTACCAGCTTTTCCACCTGCGCCTTTAACTGGGAAACCTCTGTCTGCAGGCCGGACAGCCTCTTTACCTCTGCATCCAGGGCATCCAGCTGCTCTGATTTTGTCTTTAAGCCTTCTACGGTTGTTTCTAAGTTTGCTATCTTTTTCAAATCCGCTTCGTAAGCGCCGAGCTTCTCTGTTTCAGCCTTCAAAGCCGAAATATCCTGCTGCATCTTTGCAATCTTTTGAATCTCCGGCTCATATCCGTCAATCTTGTCGGCCTTTTGGGAAATGGCCTGCAGCCTGCTTTCTATGTCTGCAATCCGGTTGGTCTGTTCCTGGATCGAGGGAATCTTGTCGGTTTCTTTCTTTAAAGCGGCAAGCTGCGTCTCAAGTCCTGCAATTTTATCGGTCTGCTGCTTCAATTCATTGATTTTGGCCGTTTCTGCCTTTAGGGCGGTAAGCTCGGTTTCAAGCCCTGCAATCTTTGCTTCCTGCTTTTTTAAATCCTCGTCCTTGGCCGCTTCTGCCTTTAAGGAAGCAAGCTCGGTTTCAAGCTCTGCGATCTTTTCTACCCGGCTCTCCAGCTGCGCAATCTTTTCCGTCTCCTTTGACAGCCCGTCCAGCTGTGTTTTAAGCTCGGTTACCTGCCCGGCCTTTTCCTTTACGTCAGCCATATCCTCTGCAAATTGGCTAAGCTGTGCCATAAGCCTTTGAATTTCCTGTTTCAGGCCTTCTACATCGTCCGGAAGCACGATAGGGCCGTCTTCTGCCGCAAAGCCCAGCTTGCCTGCCGCCATTTTATCGGTAGACGCGGTAACCGGGGAAATACGGACGGTTTTTTCATAAACCGGGTAATTTCCGTCTGCGTCCGGCCTGGTATGCGGATAAAAGCCCTCCAACGGTACATGGCTAAAGAACGCCGTATTGCTGACGCCCCTCTGCATGGTATCTAAGCACAGATAGGCCTGTTCGTCCATCGGAACCTCGGTCGAATGGCGGATCCTGCCTCCGTTGTACGGATATTCATAGGTGGATGTGTTGATGTTTTCCGCCTTTACATGCAGCGCGGAGCTTTCCATCGTGCCGTCTGCCGTCACCATAATTCCGTTTCCGTCTGCGTCTGTCAGCGCAATCCAGCGGATGTCCGTATGGTTGCCGTTCTCCTGTGCGGTCAGCTGCTTCCTGTCAAACTGTTCGGTTACAGTACTCTGATAAACGCCTACCTTGGAAGCCGTCTTGCGGTCTATGTAGGTATCTACAGGCCCGCGCCCGAAATATTCCACTGTTTCATATGCCTTGCCTACGGTCATACGAAGCCCTACCTTCGGCAGCGCATAGCCGTTGCCGGAGCGGTTGCCCGGGGCAAAGTTGCTCTTCGGCGCAAATGTGCTTTCTACCACAATTTCGCCGTTGCCGTAAATATCGTAAATCAGCGTCTGGTCTGCATCGACCGGAAGCTTTACCTTTAATTCCACGCGGATATGCTTGCCGTTTGCATCCTTTGTGATGGCCGGCGCGCTTACCAGCTCCATTGTATCGTTTACATTTCTCAGCTTACTGTCGTATTTTACCGGCGTATCGTTGTAATTCTGTGCGCGCCAGAAGCTTGGCACGGGGCCTTTTTCCAATACGGCCTTGCCGTCTACCGTATAGTTTTTCAGAATACCGGTCGTTTTGTCTACTTCAAGGGAATAGGCTTTGCCTTCTGCCGTTGTGCCTTCTACGCTAAGCGCCGCGGCTGTTTCATCCGCCTTTGCAAAGGGCTCCATCGCATTGTAGTTTAACAATGCCTTCTCCCCGGCTTTAGGCGTCAGGTCAAACTGAGCGTACGCAACGATGTTGTCATACGGTACAAGCTTTGTATCCCAGTCCGGTTTTACCTTGTTCTTTACGGAAAGCTCCAGCAGATATACATCTCCTGCCTTTGCTTCTGTCTCCGGGAGCTCAATTGCTGCGGTTTCCATTCCAAAGGCCTGCCCCTCCATCGCTTTTGTGGAAAGCGGAAGCGTTCCGTTCCCGATTTTGGTATCGTCCTTTTTCAGGACCCATTCGATGTCAAATGCGGACAAATCCGTATTTTCATATTCATTGGCCACGCGTACCCTTACCGTACCGTCTGTAACGGACGCATCCTCTTTTTCCAGATAGAAATTCACCTGCTGGTGATCGTAGCGCATCTGTACAGCCTTCGGGCTTGGGGTACGGTCGGCATACAGAACGCCGTTCCCGCAGAAGGCGTCCGCGTTGCCTCCGCTGTCAATCCAGTCTCCGCCGTAGCCCCAGAAGGCGTCCCTGCCCTCGCGCTTGGTCAGAAGGGACTGATCGATCCAATCCCAGATAAAGCCGCCCTGCAGGTTGCCGTAGGTACGGTTCAGATCCCAGAACGCGTTGAAGCTTCCGAAGGACTGGCCCATGGCATGCTCGTATTCCTGCTCAAAATACGGTAGCTTACGGTTTGTGTCTTTCGCATAAGCCTCGACGTGTTTTGCCTCCGGATACTGTGTGCTGTGTACGTCTACGACATTCTTCTCTCTGGTTTCCATCCCCCACGGATCCGCGCCCGCGGCCTTCTGATAAGGATGGAAATAATTGTCGGACTCGCGCTCGTACATACGCAGCCGGCTCGGATCGCGGTGCAGAACTGCCATGGACGCTGCCCAGAAGCAGTAATCGTCGTTTAATTCGATTCTGGTATAGGTCGCCTCGTTTGCAAAGGACCAGCCAATCACAGACGCATGGTTCTTTAACAGCTCCAGCATGTTCATATTCCGGTCCACAACCGGCGTTACCCAGCGCTTGTCCGCGCCCGGAATCGGCGTCTTATGATCGCCGTATGCGCCGTAGTGGGACTCCACGTTTGCCTCCGCATAGACATAAATCCCGAGCTCGTCGGCCACATCGTAAAGCAGCCTGTCGTTCGGATAGTGCGAGGTACGCACGGCGTTGACGTTGTACTGCTTCATCAGCTTTAAGTCGTCGATGATGTCCTGCCGCTTCACTGCGCTTCCTGTTTCCAGACTCATGTCGTGCCGGTTGACGCCGCGGAACATCATCTTCTGCCCGGTAATCTGCATCTGCTCCTGCTCGGCCTCGTTGATATTGACCTTGTAAATCTCACGAAAGCCTACGCGATCGGCCACGGCCTCAATCACTTTTCCTGTTTTATCCTTTAATTCAATCGTCACCATGTACAGGTTTGGCGTATCCGGAAACCATTTTTTCGGGTTCTTTACTTCGATGACCGCCGTTTTCCGATCGCCGAGATTTACTTTTTTCTCGCCGTCGGCCGCTTTTGCATCCGGATTGGCCGCGCCGCTTTTGCCGTTTAATGCCTTTAAGCCGTCATAAGTCACCGTCGCCTGCCCGACAACCCCGCCGTTCATTTCCAAAAGCTTTACATCTGCCGTATAGGGATCGGTGACTGCCGTATCCGTCAGGTTCCGGACGTCCACATCGACGCTCATCGTAACGTCGCTGTTTTTGTCTGTCCGATCCTTGAATTTCGTCTGTACGAAAAAGTCGCGGATTTCTGCCTTTTTATCCTTGGAATACAGATAGACGTCCCGCATAATGCCGCTCTGCTGAATGTAATCCTGGTTCTCTAAGTAGCTCCCGATGGACCAGCGGTATACCTTCAGCGCAAGCGTATTTTTCTCGCCCTTTGGGTTTAAGTACGGCGTAATATTGAAATCATGCGCACTGTGGCTGTCTGTGGAATAGCCTGCCTGTTTGCCGTTGATGTACAGATAATAGGCCGATTTTACCGCCTGTAAGGAGATAAAGATTTCCCGGCCGTCCCAGTTTTCAGGCGTTTCAAATTCTGTCCGGTAATAGCCGACCGGATTATAATATAAGGGCGCCTGCGGATCGTCATACTCGATTGCGTTCCCGACGCTGCCCCACGGATAAATACTGTTGGTGTAAATGGCTTCGTCAAAATATTTAAACGTACCGTCTTCCTTCCGGTAGGTCTGCCAGGTCTGCGGAACAAATTCCTTCTGAAAGTCCCCGGCTGCCTCTGCCGGAAGCGTTTCCTCCAGATAGCCCTTTGCGTCGGCCGCATCCGCGTCCGCGGGCGTCCTTACCAGAGCAAAGTCCCATGTGGTCTGGCTTAAAAGCTGATAATATGCGCTCTGTTCCTCTGCGATCCCGTCCAAAGCACTCCGTTCGCTTGCTACTGCCGTTGCCGCGTCCTGATATGGAATGGCGTCCGCATGGGAAGGCTCTCTGTTGACCTCTGCCGTCGTGATATCCTTGTACCATTCGTTTCCGGTAAAAAGCGGCGCTTCCTCCGTTACGATCAGATGAACGGTATTCGACGTATAGGTTTTGCCGTCTACGGTCGCGGATGCGGTAATATTGACCGTCCCTGGCGTCAAGCCTGTAATGGTATTTCCTTTTATCTCCACAATGCCCTCTTTGCTACAGGTATAGGCCACCTCTGCATCGGACGCGTTTCCAAGCTTATCCGCAATCTGTACCGATGCTTCCATGGATTGCCCTGCCTGCACAAATTTCGCCCCAAGCTCCAGCGTAACGTCCAGCTCCAGCTGATCGTTTAATTCCCAGCGTGTGGAAGCCGCATCCTGCTCATGCATTTTAATCAGCTGCGTGTTTTTGTTTTCGTTTGTCCCGACATATTTGCCTGACGCCTTGTTTTTCAGCTGGTAAGAGCCGTCCTCTAAGGCTACGATTTCCCACATCTGCGCTTCGCTGCCGGGCTCCCATTTCGCCAGCTGTACATTAGACCCCGTCGATCCGTCCCCGGCAGGCTGCAGCGCAAGCTCGATGTTGTTCATCGGATGCCAGTACAAAGCGCCGCCTTCGGCTTCGGAGAAAATCCACAGGCGCTCCGGCTTTGTCCCCGTATTCCACAAATACAGCTCCGCACCCTCGCCGATCCAGTCCGAGCCTGCCTCGATCAGATAATTCGGGAACAGCTTACTGTCGATACGGTACGCGCCGCCCCATTGCTCTGAACGGGTAAACGCAAGCACCTTGATCGCGGCAGAGCTCTCAAGCCCGCCGTATGTCGCCGTAACCGTTGCGGTTCCCGGCGCCTTGCCTGTCAGGTTCATGCCCTGTACGCCCACAACCGTATCGTCCGAGCTTGTCAGCTGAATCCCGGACAATGTCTCCTTGCTCCAGGCATCGCCGTTTTCATCGTAGCCATCTATTTCCGCCGGCACAGTCTCTCCCGTTTTTATGCTGGCAGGTTTTAGCGCCATGGATGGCGCAACCGGCGCAAGCGTCTACGCCTGCGGTGTATCCGACATCGTTACTGCCGTATGCCTGCTGCCGCCTGTAGCGGCGTAACGGCTGCCGTTTTTTATGTAATATTGATCCTGCTGCCCTTCTACCTGCTCTAATATCCACTTCTGGTTTGCATTGGATGTGCTTTTCGCCGTCATCTTGACCGAAGAAGCCTCCGCCTGCATCACCAGCCCGTTGCTCTGCTTGCAGTACCAGTATACAGAGCCGTCGTCCTCCCCGGTTGCCTCAAACCGGAACATCTCGCAGTTGTAAGGCGCGCCGTCCTCCTGTTCCCAGAGCCAGAGCGTATTGCCGTCCGACGCCTGGTTGCTGCCCGGCGCCATCCGCTGCGTCGCATCCTCGGTATGATAAATCCGGTATGCCCCTTCTAAAACCGTCCGTTCTCCCGCCTGGGCCTGCGGCGTACCTTCCGCCTCCCGGCCGAAGGCCGGTACGGGAATTGTCCCCAAAACCATCATAAATGCCATGCACAGCGCCATGACAGACCGTGCCAGCTGCTTTGTTGTTTTTGTCATTTTTGTTTCTTTCCTCCGTTTTATTGATAGATTGTACAATATTTCCGTTCTGTCCCCCCCTTTCTGTGCTTGTCTTTTTTTGCAAAAATATTGTATTTTTTAATATTATCATAAAAGGGGTTCGGAAAACATGGACTATTTTTTGTATTTTGGTATTATTTTTGGTTTCGGTACTTTTTTGGTAGGATGCAAAGAATCCAGGCAGAGAGGTAAAAAACAGTAAATTTTGTAAAGGCCTGAAAAACAAAAAAACGCTGCGTAGTGTGGAAGGGGAGATTATAACCTCCCCTTCCACACTACGCAGCGTACCGTTCGGTGCTATGCGGTTCAATAGTTTACACGAACTTTCATCCGTGTCGGCGCCAGGGACCCCGGTCATCCACTCATGGGCGTACACTCCTGCTGCCTTTCCCTGTTCCACAGGTTTTTATCCGTTGCTTTCTCTCTTATATTCGTTGCAAACCTTCTCTCCAATTTTAATCATTTGAAAATGCATGAGTACATGCCATTATTTAATGACAATCCAACTTCCATCACGCTTTGAACCAATTCTTTCTATAACTTTTTTCTTCTGCAAAGAGATAAATGCCCGCTCTATCGTTCTTTTTGTTACGCCTGTCTTCGCAGCCAACTCGTCAGAAGTATATTCCGAATCTTCTATCAGCAGAGAAACCACTTTCTTTTCCGTTTTATTCAAACCGACATTCAAACCGACATTTTCATTTTTTGACTTCTCCAAAACTTCCTTATCAAACGGAATTGTGCAACGGATATAGTTATCTTCTATTTCAAAAACTTCTCCTCCATACTTTTT
>CANDKL010000070.1 GCA_947385255.1 uncultured Roseburia sp.
AATACCAGTGGCCAGTTTAATGGATAATCTCGTAGAGGTTTTAGAAGAAGAAAATGTCCAGTACGAAAAGCTTGTGACATTGTCCAAAGAGAAAAAGCAGGCGATTATTCAGGCAGATATCGCAGCTTTGGAGCATATCACAGGACAGGAGCAGGATGTATCGAGCATCCTTCGGAATCTGGACAACCAAAGAGACGCCGTACTAAAGGATATGGCGGATGTGCTGGGGAAGGATTTTAAGGAGATGACCATCACAAAGCTCATTGGGTATTTGGATCAGCAGAAGGAGGAGCAGGAGCGTCTTTCCAAAATCCGCGCAAAGCTGTTGTCTACCGGCAATGAAATGCGCGAATGGAATACGCGGAATGAAGCTCTTTTGAAGCAGGCACTTGAAATGGTAGAATTCGATCTCACCTTGTTTAAAAGTATGCGGCAGGCGCCTGAGACTGCGAATTACGACAAAAATGCCTATAACACCGGAGATCTGCTGGGGAGCAGCGGGTTTGACGCAAAGCAATAGGATTTTAACAAGGAGGAAGAATTATGGCCAATTCAATGGGAAGTTTGTTCATCGGGGTGTCCGGGCTGCAGACCAGCCAGAATGCCCTGAATACGACTGCCAACAATCTTGCGAATGTAGATACCAAAGGGTATGTGCGTGAGCGGATTTTGCAGGAGGACCGTGATTATTTTACTGTGGACATGACAACGTCCGTCAGCTATCAGCAGACCGGACTTGGCGTGTCTATTGGTGATGTAATACATGCAAGAGATATTTTTCTGGATAAAATGTACCGGACGCAGTACGGGCGTCAGGGCTTTTATTCTACCACATTTGAAGCGATATCCGAAGTCCAGACCATGTTCCAGGAATTAGAGGGGACAGCATTCCAGGAGGTTCTCACCGGCGACGACGGTTTGTGGGTAGCCTTTCAGGAATATGCAAAGGATCCTTCGGACAGCTCCAGACAGAATCTGGTGATTCAGAAGGCCAGCTTGTTTGCCAGCCGTTCTAAGGCGGTATACAACGGACTTCGGACTTACCAGTCAAATCTGAACCTTCAGGTGATTGAGTCGGTTGACAAGGTCAATGAGCTCGGCAGCACCATTCGGGATTTAAACCTCCAGATTATGAAAATTGAAGCAGGCGGCATAGAAACCGCGATGAACCTGCGGGATGTCAGGGATACGGCCTTAGATGAGCTGGCTTCTTACGGGAATATATCCTATAAGGAGCTTGCGGACGGAACGGTTAAGGTGAATTTTGAATCTGTGCCGTTTGTAGACAGGGATCGCGTATATGAAATAGCCATGCAGACAGATAAGGAAACCGGCTACGTGACGCCTTATTGGAAGCATTTGTCCAATCCGGACGCAGGGAAGTATTATAAGGTTTACAATATGGCGGAGGATATTTCCACCGCGAAGAAGAACGATATCGGCTCCTTAAAGGCTCTTCTTTTTGCCAGGGGAAATAAGACGGCCAACTATCTGGATTTGGAGGGAGTTTCCGCAGCGCAGTATGATGATACGCTGGGGAATTCCGTTTTGATGAATATTGAAGCAGAGCTGGATATGCTGGTGCATACGATTGTGACAAAGGTCAATGATCTGTATGCGCCCAATATCCGTTCCGCAGAGGCAATTACCGGCCGGGATGCAGACGGCAATACCGTATCCTATCCGCCCGGAACCAAGATTCTGGATGCAGACAACTGCTGTGTCGGCGAGGACGGCAAGCTTCCGCCGCAGGAGCTGTTTGTGCGGATTGGCTGTCCGCGTTATACAGAGGTGGCAGGAGACGACGGCAAGACCTATTACGTATACAATGAAGAGGATCCGACCGATCCTGCGACGCAGTATACGATTGGAAGCTTAAGCGTCAACCAGAAGCTTTTGGAAAGTGAATCGCTGCTTCCGTCCTATACACAGAACGGAAGAGATGAGGATCGTCCGATTGCCTATAAGCTGGGCGAGGCGATTGCAGCCGTCTGGGAGGCGGACACCATGTTCTTAAGCCCGCACGATACGACGCCCTGCAACTTCAGCGAATTTTATATGAAAATGATTGGAGAGCTCGGAACACTCGGAGATGTGTTTGGTTCAACGGCTACCGGACTGGAAGGGACAGCGCTTGCAACAGACAACGCGAGGCAGCAGGTCATCGGCGTATCCTCAGACGAGGAGCTGGCCAACATGATCAAATTCCAGAATGCATACAATGCGTCCAGCCGCTTTATCAACGTAATTGACGAAATGATTGAGACAGTCATTTACCGTCTGGGCTAAACGCGATAAAAAGGAGGAGTTTCGAATATGCCATCTACATTTTTTGGATTAAATATCGCATCGTCTGCCATTAATGCCTTTCAGGCGGCAATTAATACGACGGCGAATAATGTGTCAAATATACAGACCAAGGGCTACAGCAAGCAGGTTGCAAACCGCGAGGCCTCTGAGGCGCTCCGCGTCCACCAGAAGTACGGTACGATCGGCAGCGGTGTTACCACGACCTCAATTACGGCGATCCGCAGCACCTATTACGATACCAAGTACTGGAACAACCAGTCAGCCGTAGGCCACTACGACACGAAGCTGAGCTACTTAAACCAGATTGAGGATTATTTTATTGATGAGGGCGAAGCGCAGCCCGGATTTTCTACCGTATTTGCCAATATGTTCAACCAGATGAACGCCCTGACCGGCAGTGCGGGAGATGAGAACAAGCGCAAGAACTTTATCAGCGAGGCGCAGATTTTTACCTCCTATTTCCATGACGTCGCAAATGGCCTTTACGATTTGCAGAAGGACTGCAACGAGCAGATAAAGGCAATGGTGCAGACCCTAAATGCCGGCGCATCCAAAATTGCCGCGCTCAACAAGCAGATTAACGTCATTGAAATGGAGGGCGGAACGGCGAATGAGCTCCGGGATCAGCGTGCGCTGATTATTGATGAGCTTTCCGAAATCGTTCCGATTACCGTACAGGAGATTCCGGTGACAAATACCAACTATCCCGATCAATATCTGGGCGGGACCAAGTTCATTGTTAAAATAGACGGCCAGACATTAGTCAATACATTTGAATACCGTTCGCTTGCCTGCGTGCCCAGAGAGTATAAGGTGAACCAGACCGATGCCGACGGGCTCTATGACATTGTGTGGGGCGATACCAAAATGAACTTTAACATGAATTCCTATTCCATGGACGGTTCCTTAAAAGCTCTGATGGAGATACGGGACGGAAACAACGCAGAAAATCTCCAGGGTCAGGTAACCTCCGCGTCTCCGTACTACATCTCGGTGAAGCCGTCTACCATGACCACGGTGGAATCCATGACCATGGCGTCGGAAGGCATTATCACAGTAAAAAATAAAGAATACCACTATACCGGCTTCGAGGCGGAGCTTGATGAAAACGGCAACGTGGCTTCCTATAAATTTGAACTCGAAAGCGGCTTAGACGGCTCGGAAATCGGCGGGATCACCGGTATGCAGGCCAGAGTCGGAGCTACGATAGACTGCATGGGAATTCCCTATTACATGGGCCAGATGAGCGAATTTATCCGCAACTTCGCAGAGCGCTTTAATGCATATCAGGCAGAGGGCGTGGATTTAAACGGCGATCCGATGGGAACCTTCTTTGTAGCAACTAAATTTGACGGCACGGAATTTGATTTTTCCGACCAGACTGTCAGCAAGGACGGCGTAACAGACCGTACGTCTGTCATCAATGGAACGAGCAGCTCCTATTATCAGCTGACCGCCTTCAATTTCAACGTAGCGGATGCAACCGTGCGGAATCCAGCTCTGTTCTCGACAGCCTATAACATTACGGACGAGGACGTGGATGTCGATGCGCACGACCTTATTGATTCTATGCTAAAGCTGCAGAATGAAGTAAAGCTGTTCCGCGGAACCACTGCTGAGAGCTTCTTAAGCTGTATTTATACAGATATTACGGTAGATACGAACGAAGTAAAAATGTTCTCTGAGAACTTTAACGATATCAAGAGCGCCATTACCAACCAGCGCCTTTCCCTGTCCGGCGTCGACGAGGATGAGGAGGGGCTGGATATGCTCAAATTCCGCAACGCGTACAATCTTGCGGCACGCATGATGCAGTGCATGCAGCAGATGTACGATAAATTGATCAACGAAACCGGATTGTAAAACCCGTTTGACAGGAGGAATAGTATGCGAATTACCAATAATATGATGCTTCACAATACATCATTGAATATCAACGGGAATAAGGTCAACGTATTAGACTTAAATTCCCAGATGACATCCCAGAAGAAGATCCAGCGCCCGTCGGACAATCCGGTGATAGCGATCCGTTCCCTGCGCCTCCGGTCTTCTTTAAGTAAAATCAGCCAGTACTACGAGAAAAACATTCCGGACGTAGAGTCCTGGCTGGAAACCTCCGAAACCGCACTCAAAAACATGAACAAAATCCTGGCCGACGTCAAAAACCAGTGCAACACCGGAGCCAACGACTATCTGACCGAGGACGACAGAAATACCATCCTAAAGGGCCTGACCGCCCTAAAGGATCAGCTTTATGCGGAAGGAAATGCAGATAATGCCGGAAGGACCGTATTCACCGGATATAAGACCAGCTCCAAGCTGACCTTTATGACCGATGAAAACGATACCTCCTATCAGATCCGGCAGAATTTCACATACAAGGACGTAGATGAATTTACCTACTACAGCGGCAATGTCGATATGCCGAACACGGCAGACGAGGTGCTTCTGACCGACAACATTCCGGAAATCGACAAAGCGGCCTTTGACCGGATCCGTCTTGCATACGATAAGATAGACAGCATTGAGAGCTTAAGCTACAGCTACGGCGGCGATACCGTAACCTTCGATTCCGGCGTCCCGAATGCGGACGGCAGCATGACCTATACCGCAACCGGCGCCGCAGGCACCGTTACCATGACCGTATATGACACAGAAGACGACTGGGCCGCCGCCAATGACGGAATCAAAACCATCGATCCGGGCGAGATGGTTCTGATCAAAAGCACCGGCGATCTGATTATGGGAAGCGATATCAGCGAAGAGCTTAAGTCCAATCAGGCCGATTTTGCCATTAACTACCAGAAAACCGGCTTTGAAAAAGGAACGCTGCGTCCGGAATACTACTACAACTGCACCGATGTAAGCGATTTGTCCAATCAGATCGAATACACCAAATTTGACGAAAACGGCAATAAAATATATGAAGACATCAGCTATACCGTTGCGCTGAACCAGACCATGAAGGTCAACCTGCAGGCAGACGAGATATTTGACATGAGCATTTATCAGGATGTGGTAGAGCTGACCGACACCGTACAGGCAGCCATCAATGCCCACGACAAGGTAAAGCGTTTAGAGGAAATGCAGAATCAGGATCAGTACGCAGACTGTAAAGAGCAGCTGCAGATGTGGTTAGACGCCGCCAAAAAGGAGGCGTCCTACGCAGACAAACGAATGACCGACCAGTACAGTGCAGGCATTGGCAAATTTGAAAAATATATAGAAAAGCTCAACATCGCGTACACCGAGGTCGGTGCAAGGGGCGATCAGCTCGAAATGACCGAGGCCAGAATGAGCAATCAGCAGATGACCATTGAAGACTTAAAGTCCAGCAATGAAGACAAGGAGCTGTCTGATATCATCATCGAATACACCGCTGCCTACAACGCATACACCGCATCCCTGATGGCGGCCGGCAAAATCAACCAGCAGACATTGTTAGATTACATTTAAAGCGAGGACAGAGCATGAAAGCAGACACAAGGTTATTTGGACCGATCGAAATAGAGGATGAGAAAATTATTGAAATCGGGCAGGGAATCATCGGCTTCCCCGACTTAAAGCACTTTACATTAATTTATGACTCCGAGCGCGAAACGCAGTCCGCCATCCGCTGGATGCAGTCCATGGACGACGGAGACATCGCCATGCCGGTCATCGCGCCGGGAGAGCTGCTCCCGGACTACCAGCCGACGGTAAACAACGAGCTGCTTAAGGATCTGGGCGAGTTGACCGAAGACAACACCTATCTCCTCGTAACCGTTCGGGTTCCGGAAAACATTGAAGACATTTCCGTCAACCTAAAAGCGCCGATTGTCATCAACACCGACACCAACAAAGGAATCCAGGTCATTGTAGAGGACGATTTCGAAGTCCGCCACAAAATCTACGACCTGATCCGCGACGGACAGCAGAAAGCAGGTGAGTAGAAATGCTGGCATTAACCCGAAAAAAAGGTGAGGCTCTGATTTTAAACAACAACATCGAAGTAACCCTGTTGGAAATCCGCGGCGACCAGGTAAAAATCGGCATTTCCGCCCCCAAGGATGTACCGATCTACCGCAAGGAGGTCTACCTGCAGATAGAAGATGAAAATAAAGCGGCGTTTCACGCAGACGGCATGGAAGCATTTAAAAAATTAGCCGCCGTCCGGCCCGCAGCGAAGCAGTAATGGAAAAGATTCTAAGTTTTTTAAACGCATGCGCCGATATAAAGGATAGAATAATGAGGAAACGGACACCTCCGTCCTGGGGGCGTCCCCAGTAAAATCACACGGAGGTGGTTCACAATGGCAATTGAAGCAATGGAAGCAATTGCGAGTCCCAGAGAGGCATATCAGGGAAGTGTGCCAAAAGCGGATATTAAAGCTTCAGATAAAAGCTTACAGGAACAAAGAAAGCCTTTTAAGGCTGCGGCAAAGGCACCCGAAGCGCCTGCTCCGGCAAAGCCGGAGCAATATACGCCGGCTGCCGCCGGGCCAAAGGGGGTAAAGCCGGCGGACAAAAATGAAGCAAAAGACCCAGCGGAAGCAGCCGAACGGCCCGCCGGAAATGAAGCAATGAGAAAAGCCGTGGATGAAATCAATCGTCATATTACAAATTCCGAGGTTGTGTTCGGCATCCACGATAAGACAAACCGCGTAACCATTAAGATTGTAGACAAGGATTCTAAGAAAGTGCTCAAAGAATATCCCCCCGAGCAAACGCTGGACACAATTGCAAAGATATGGGAGCTTGCAGGGATTATGGTAGATGAGAAAGGATAGGAGGAAGGATTATGCCAATTAGAATTACAGGAATGAATTCAGGTCTGGATACAGAAGCGATTATTTCCGAGCTGGTGTCCGCGCAGAGGACTAAGACGCAGAAATATGTGAAGGCACAGAAGAAGCTGTCCTGGAAGCAGGAGATCTGGAAGAGCTTAAATACGAAGATTACGAATTTTTACAGCAGCATTACCAGCTTAAAGTATTCGGCTGCTTATAATATGAAGCAGGCGAACGTTTCGGATTCAACTAAGGCAACGGTGTCGGCTTCGTCGAATGCGGTGAACGGGAGCTATACACTTAAGGTTTTGGGCACTGCGAAGACAGGATATTTGACTGGGGCGCAGTTAGACAGCGCGATTACGGCGGACAGTACGCTGGCAAGCGTCGGGTATACCGGCGGAGACGGCAAGGTTATGGTAACCAGCAACGGGAAAACCGCGGAGATTGATATTGCCAGTGGTATGACGATAAAAGATTTTGTAGGGGCGCTGAATGAAAATGGTGTGAAGGCCAGCTTTGACGCGGCGAATCATAGAATTTTTGTAGCGGCCAGCGATACGGGCGTAAAGAAGGATTTTTCGCTTACCGGTTTGGATGGCAATGGATGGGATGCGTTGACGAAGCTGGGATTGAATACAGGGACTTCGGCGGCGGATAAGGAGAGGTATAAGGAATTTGCGAAGTATGCACTGAATGATCAGGGGCAGGCATATATTACGTTTGATCCGAGCGGGAATGCGGTTAAAAATGGGAATTATGACGAAGCGCGGACAAAAGCTCGTATTACGCAGATTTTGTCAGATTTGACAGACGCTTCCACGACAGTTACGAATAACGGGGCGCAGATTGCTTATGCGAATGCATATAAGACGGTTCGAGACGTGAATGCTCAACTGGGTTCACAAGACGATATTGATATGCTGGGCACATTGTTGAATGAAAAGGATTTATCCAATGTTTATGTAGACGCTCAGGGCAAGATATATGACAAGCGGTCAGATGGCACATATAAAAGCAGAGAAGATGGGAATAGTTATGATGAAACTGCATTGTCAGGTTTGAAGCCGGGGACGGAAAAGCTCTTAGATCTGGAGACAGCGGCCGGGCTTGCTACGACAAAAACAGCGGATGATGGAACGACTTATCAGGAGGCAAATGAAGCGGCAGTTTCTGCTTATAAAAACGGACTGAAAACCGTTGCTGCATATGAAGGAAATGCAGAGAATGCTCAGGCGGTAACGGATGTTCGGGCGGCATATGGGACGCCTGGAGCATTAGATACGTTAGTGGCAGATCTTCAGAATGATATTAATACAGCAAAAACTACACTTGCAACCTATAGCATATTTGACGATCCGTCTTATACAGCTGATTCTGTAACCGGCTGGATTACAAATGCGGCAAAAAATTTAGATGGATCGATGGTTATACCTAGTGTGAGCACCGGTGTGAATGGAGAGCAGGCAGTCCGTGTAGATGGCGAGGACGCGACGATCATGCTGAATGGCGCAACCTATACCTCGACCAGTAATACATTTACAGTAAATGGATTGACAATTAACGCGTTATCAGCAACCGGGAATGAAGAACTTACCGTTTCGGTTTCCAATAATGTGCAGGGGCTTTATGATAAAATCAAAAGCTTCCTGAAGGATTATAATGCATTGATTAATGAAATGAGCTCCCTTTTTAATGCGGATATGGCGAAAGGCATGGATCCTTTAACAAATGAGGAGAAGGATGCCATGACGGATACCGATGTGAAAGAATGGGAAGACAAGATCAAGAAATCATTGCTCCGCAGGGACGATAGCTTAGACAGCGTAATGAATCTGATGAAGAACGCTATGTCAAAGACTTTTACGATTAATGGAAAGAAATACAGCCTTTCTAGCTTTGGCATCAAGACGCTTGGCGTATTGAATGCGAAAGATAATGAGGAAAACGCTTATCATATTGATGGAGATTCGGACGATCCGACTGTTTCTGGAAATCAGGATCTTCTGATGGCGGCTTTAACCAACGATCCGGATACAGTGATTGAGTTTATGAAGAAGCTGACGACTGAGTTGTCAGACAATATATACAGCAAACTGAAATCCAGCACGATGAGCAGCTTTAATGTGGTTTATAACGATAAACAGATGGCAAAGGAATACAGCGATTATACAACAACGATCAAAAAGTGGGAGGATAAGCTTGCCGCAATGGAAGACTCTTACTATAAAAAATTTGCTGCTATGGAGAAGGCATTGGCGAGTCTGCAGAGCCAGCAGTCTTCGTTGGCCGGATTATTGGGATCGTAATACAGAAATATATTGTCATATTAACAGGGAGGTTATCAAATGACAAATCAGAACAGATATGCAGCATATGAGAAAAGCAGGATTATGACGGCATCGCCTGCAGAATTGACACTTATGCTCTATGAGGGTGCGATTAAGTTCTGCAATATAGCAATTGTGGCCGTTGAAAAACATGAGATTGAAAAGGCGCATATTAATATTCGGAAAGTAGAAGATATTATTACAGAATTTCAAGCGACGTTAAACCATAAGTATCCTGTTGCAAAAGATTTTGATAAGGTTTATGCATATCTGCAGCAGCGACTGGAAGAAGCTAATGTAAAAAAAAGCAAAGAGATTTTAGAGGAAGTGCTTGGACACCTTCGCACGATGCGCGATACCTGGAAAGAGGTTATGCAAAGGGCTGGCAATCATCCGAAAGCAATTTCAAATTCATAAAAAATTGGAGGACAGATAGGAATGGACAGTAATTATATTCAGATAATGATTCAAAGTCTGGAGAAAAAGACAGTTGTATTAAATCATTTGATTGAATTGAATAAGCAGCAGAAATTGTATCTTCAGGATCCGAATCTGTCCCCCGAAGATTTTGAAAAAAATATGGATAGAAAAGCTGCCTTGGTAGATGAACTGAATCAGCTGGACAGCGGTTTTGAAGAGTTGTATGAGCGTGTGAAGGAAGCGCTGCATACAGATCGGGAAGCTTATGCCGCCCAGATAGAAAGGATGCAGGAGTTAATCCGCGAGATTACGGATAAGAGCAATATGGTTCAGACGCAGGAGCTGCGGAATAAAGAACAGGTGCAGCGTAAATTTGCAGACGTCCGTAAACAGGTGAAGGGAGTCCGCAATAGCCAGAGAGTCGTCAGGCAATATTATCAGAACATGGCGAAGCAAGGGGCTAATGAACCTAAATTTCTTGACAACAAAAAATAAAAAATTTTTTGTTTTCGGCTATAAAGTATCAATCATATTGGCCGATATAGATTACAAGTAAACAAGATAACCTTTGTTACTTGCGGATGTGAATCTGAATGGAGCGTACGGCCAGACGGGGAAGCATCAAAAACTACATAATAAAAACAAGATTTTGCAGCATGGACGCTGCAGTAAATTCAAGGAGGAAAACAGTTATGGCAATGATAGTACAGCACAATATGCAGGCAATGAACTCTAACAGGCAGTTGGGCGTTGTTACAAACGCACAGGCAAAATCTACTGAGAAGTTATCATCTGGATATAAGATCAATCGTGCAGCAGATGATGCAGCAGGTCTTTCTATTTCTGAGAAGATGAGAGCGACTGTTCGTGGTTTGAAGCGTGCATCTGTAAATGCGCAGGATGGTATTTCCATGGTTCAGATTGCTGAAGGTGCATTGGCAGAGACTCACTCTATCTTACAGCGTATGAATGAGCTGGCTACACAGGCGGCAAGTGATGCAAATACTACAGTTGATAGGAATGCAATCAAAGATGAGATTGATCAGCTGACATCTGAGATCGATCGTATCCGTTCTACTACACAGTTCAATACTATGAACCTGTTAGATGGTAGCTTTTCGGCTAAGAGTTTGCAAGTTGGCTCTTTGAAGGGCCAGGGCATTGCGATTACTATTAGTAACATGGATGCTTCTTCAATTGGTATTAGCGGCTTACAGGTTAGTAGTTTTGATACAGCAGGTTCTGCAATGGCGCAGATTCAAAGTGCTATTGATTCTGTATCTAAACAACGGTCTTATCTCGGTGCTTTACAGAACAGATTGGAGCATACAATTGCGAACTTAGATACGACTGCTGAGAATACACAGGCAGCAGAGTCTCGTATCCGTGATACAGACATTGCTACTGAAATGGTTGAGTACAGCAAGAATAATATTCTTGCTCAGGCAGGTCAGTCAATGCTTGCTCAGGCTAATCAGTCAACACAGGGAGCATTATCATTATTACAGTAGTTTGGTTTGTTTGCTAGGAGCTGTCATATTTTGGCTACTTGCTAAAGGGAGTGACAGCTCCTTTCCTTTATGCTTTTATATGTGAAGTTGGTGAGATTAAGTGTGGAAATTAGTTGTTATTAGAGAGGTATATCATATATAAAGTAAGTGTATCGTTTTGTACAGTTACTTTCATTTACTTTCATTTGGAAATTTATGTGCTTGTAACAGTTGTGTGTGGGAAAGTTTAGTAAAGATTTTTGTTGAGGTATAGAACCAAATTTGGATACAAGTTCTATACTTTTTTGGTTATTCTTAGTAGGTACTATTTTGACTTATAGATTTGATAAGGAACAATTGTGAATACGAAGTTTACTAAATAATTTAAAATTATATTTTATAATATTTTAAAACGACATGAACATTCGGTATATGTTGATCATAAAATGAAAATTTGAAAGTTTAATAAGTAGTTTATGAAAATCTAATGGTGTTTGGGAGTAATAGACTTTCTTGTCTTTTTTATAAAGACTATTTGGCAATGAGATATTTTGTTATGAGTGAGAGAAGTATAATGAATAGATATTAATTTGTGTAGAGACAGACTATTGCTTTTGACAGATGCTTTTATATATTAAACAAATAGGAGAGAATTATAACATGAAAACATTTATTATAGCGGAAATAGGAATCAATCACAATGGAGAATTAAAATTGGCGAAAAAGCTAATAGATAC
>CANDKL010000071.1 GCA_947385255.1 uncultured Roseburia sp.
GATTGTGGAGCAGATACAACAGGTTAAAGAATAAAATGAATACGCTTTGTGGAATCTTCTTCATACAGAGCGTTCTTGGGAACATAATAGCGAATAGGTAGAAAGGAGTATAACAATTGAAAAAGGTAATTGTTTGGGGGAACAGGATAGAGTACGATTTTTATTACAAGTATTTTGAAACAGAGTGCTTGAAGTTAAATATGGAAATAAAAGCAGTTATATTAAATGAAGAAGGTATGTTTAGCACGGTAGACGGCATAGAAGTTATAAAAATAGACGAATTGGTGGCATGGCGGTACGATTATCTGATCGATATGAATCAAGGAGAGCGTGAATTAGTACAAAATATCTTGAAATTATTAAATATTCCTCCTGAAAAGGTAATACTGGCCAGAGTGTTCAAACTGCCTTCTTTTGATTTGGACAGGTATATAAAAGTCAGGGAGAGCCGGGTGAGTATCATTGCGAACCAGTGCTGGGGAGGCTTCACCTATCATAGTCTTGGAATGCAATTTCTGTCTTCGTTTATTAATCTATATGTAATGTCAGAGGATTATATAAAATTGTTGAGAAACTTTGACTATTATATGGATCTTCCGTTACATTTCATACGGGAAGAGTATGAACCGAATTTGGAGAGGAATTATCCGGTGCTGGGATTGGATGATGTTACGTTGCATTTTAATCATTATAGGGATTCTGATTCTGCCATTGATAGCTGGAACAGAAGAAAAAGCAGGATCAACAGAAATAATATGTTTGTGTGTATGACATTATCTTGCCATAAGGACATAGAAGAATTTGAAACGTTACCCTTTCAGCATAAAATCGGATTTTCTGCTATTCCGTATGGGGGGGGGGCAGAGGATATTTGCTTTTTGCCGATGCCGGGAAAAGATTACTTGGAAAAATACTATGAAAGAAGTATGGGACTGTTTATAAATCATGTAGCGGAAATTCCGGGAAACGAGTTCAAGTATTATGATATTTTAAAGTTACTTTGCAATGAAAAGGATTTTATGCGTGTTAAATTTTAATGCTGTTATTCCTTTTCATGTGGGGCGTACATTGGGCCGGGATTTAGGCTATAAAGGCGATAATACCGGTAAGTATGAGGCGGTGTATAATGAGCAATTCAGATAAGATACAATTTATCATATGTACAAACGATAAAAGGGAATTAGAGGAATGTCAATTTTATATCAAACGATTACGCATTCCAAAAGGAATGCAGATAGAAATTACAGTCATTGAGCATGCGGTTTCTATGGCGTCAGGCTATAATTGGGGAATGCGGCAGTCAGATGCGAAGTATCGGATTTATATGCATCAGGATACATGTCTGATTTATCAGGACATACTAAGAGATTTAATTTCTGTCTTTGAGCAGAACTTGTCTGTCGGAATGCTTGGTATGGTAGGTATAAAGCAAATTCCCAAAGCAGATATCGTACATAACAAATGGAATATTGGGCGTGTAGATGTTAACTACAATCCGTTAGAAATAAATCATCAGTCAGATGAAGCAGCTTGGAAGCTTACCGATGTGGAAGCAATTGACGGATTGTTTATGGCAACGCAGTATGATATTCCCTGGCGGGAGGATCTGTTTAAAAAATGGGATTTTTATGATATCTCTCAGTCGCTTGAAATGAAGCGGCATGGATATCAGGTTGCAGTTCCATATCAGCCGCAGTCATGGTGCTGGCACGATAACGAAGTAAGTAAATGGGCGGATTATGAAGGAGAACGCAGGATATTTTCGGTGGAATATCAGGATATCAGAGCATTCGAACAGGGAGAAATATACCGTTATAACGCAGAGCAGGAGCAGACCTTGACAGAATTTCAGAAAGAGATTTTTCGTATGATAGACAGTAGGGATCTGGCTCAGGTAGAACAGCTGCTGCAGCAATATCATGCGTTGCTGGGTTCTATGCCAGATTTGATATGTCTTGAAAATATTTGTTATGTACGTCAGGTGGAAAAGCGGTTGGGAAAGCAGTCATTATATGGAGATGGAATGAATGCCGTGGAGCTGTTGCAGAATTTTAGAGAGGATAAATTTTTGATCAAACGGATTGAATATAGCTCTATTGATGATGAAGGACAGCTTTTGGATAGATATGGTTCGGGACGATGGTCAAGGGCAACAGCACTTGGGCTCGCATTGTGTTATGCCAAGGACGGGGATAAGGTAATGTCTTATCTGGATAATAGATTTGGAGATTGTGGAGCAAATATACTAGGTTAAAATAGGAAAAAACAGGATTTTTTTGCGTTTAATTATATTGTGGATAAAAAAGAAGAGGCGATAAATGAGATTTGTATTATTTTATTCAGGCGTCCTATCATTTAATTACTTTACGGATCAGATTACACAGGAGTTAAAAAACAGGAATCATGATGTGTTCATTTTGGATTTGCGGAACCCATCTGAAGAAAACAACCATTCGTATCCAAAATTAGAACAATTTTTAAAAGAAACAGTAGACGCGGTGATTTGTTTTGATGGATTTGGGCTGAAAAATGATTTGTTCATTCAATTGTGGGATGAGAAGAATATACTGGCTGTAAATATTTTGATGGATCATCCGTTAAGATTTCATCCGACTATGAATAAGCATCCGAAAAAATATATTCAATTTTGCTGTGACAGAAATCATGTGGAGTATGTGAGGAAATATTTCGCTGAAGAAGTTGCACATGTGGCATTTCTGCCGCATGCTGGTACGCGCATGCCGCAGAAGAATAAGATTTCTTTTTCCAGGCGCAAGTATGACATATTGTTTTCGGGATCGTATGTTCGCCCGGAAATAAAGCTTTCTGAGATTGAACAGAATTTTCCGGAGGGGACAACGATGAATTTGTTTTATAAAGTGATGGCAGACTATTTAATCAGAAACAGTGCTGTCACAGTGGAACAGGCTGCCCTGGATGTGATTGCGCAAATGGACATGCAGGTGACAGAACAGCAGCTAAAGAGTATATTTCGTTGTGCAGAACCAATAGACTGGCTGATACGCATGTATCAAAGGGGCAGGGTTGTGCAGGCGATTGCAGAAGCGGGATTTGAAATTTGGTTGCTGGGGAATGGATGGGAAGACCATCCGTCCATCGGGCGTTCCAATGTCCATAGATTGGATGATTTCATTCCTTATGAGCAGACCTTGGCTTATATGGGAGATGCCAAAATCAACCGAAATGTAATGCCATGGTTTAAGTCGGGAACGCATGATCGAATATTCAATATTTTGTTGCAGCATTCGTTACCGTTGACAGATTCCAGCAGCTGGCTGAACGAAAATTATGATAGAAGGGGAAGAATTAGCCGTTTACGATCTGGATCATTTGGAACAGCTACTGGGCATTGTGCAGAGTTTGCTGGAGGATGAGGAAAAGTCAGAAGCTATGATCCGAAAAGGATATGAGAAGACAAGCCGGAACTTTACGTGGGTGAATTGTGTCGATCAGATTTTGGCAGCGGTGCAGTGTTGAAACGGCGAGTAAAGGGAGTATATTTATGATCAAAGTGTTTACCGGTGATGTGTATACCATTCAAGAGAGTGAATATGACAGAGACATGCTCCTTGAATTTTTCCTGAATGGACACAGGGAGGAGTATCTTTTATTATATTCCGGGGACAAACTGTTAAAAACCTTGTCCTATCAGGATGTGCTTTTTCAAAGGGACGTGCCGGAACGTGTCTTGTCTTTGGGGAAGGATGTTTTTGCGGAAGCCAGAGAGATTTTTTTCTCTTACGAAAGCCGCAAGGAGAGGCGGAATCGAGCCGTTGCAGTCTGCAGTGAGCAGGGAGAACCTATTTGCATATTATACTATCAGCAGAATCGTACAAACTATAATTATATAATCAGTGAATTTAAAGCGTATGAATACGATGAAGGATTGGATTTTGAACTGCTTTCACGAGCAGACACGTTTGTGTTTGAAGAATACGAAGAGTATACCGCTTTTATTTATGAGGCTTTAAACCGGAAATTTCCATGGAAGAAGAAAGTGTTTTTGGATGAAAACGCAGAGCTGTTTGGAATAGAATTGAATGGGGTATTGCCTGAAAATGAAACCAATGTGGTAAGGATTCACAGCAAGTGCGAAAAGAATTTTTTTGCCCAAAGGGATCAGACGGCAGTTTACAGCAGCCTTGAGCTTATGACCTCTCTGTTTTGGAAAAAACAGATTTTTTATGGCGATAAAAATCCGGATAAGAAATTTATGCTGATTCGTTTTCCGCTGTATTCCAGCGGATTAGGGGACATGATCCGATTTTGCATGACAAAGGTAGCAATGGTAGAGTATCGGAATCTGGATTACATTCCGGTGATTGATCTCAGCATTCCGGATGATGGCAATCAGTTTTCCGGGGGCAGGCAGGAAAATGTATGGGAAGATTTTTTGAGCCGCTGAATGCATACAGCGCAGAAGAGGTCAAACAAAGCAGGCATGTATTATTGTGCGATGATAAATTGGATGCCTTTAATCCCTATATGGCTTAGCAGTATTTTAATCCGCATCATATGCGGGCAATTTGCAGAAAGTATCTTAAGCTCAATCATGAAATGGCATCCTATGTGAATGATGTAAAGCAAACGTTTTTTGATTTTGGAAATGAAAAAGTGCTTGGTGTGGTTACAAGAGGGACGGATTATCGTTATGGAGGCTTTGGCGATCTTCCGATTCCAATGGGCGATCAGGAGTATATTGCGCTTGTGAAGGAAAAAATGGAACAGTGGAATTGCGAAAAGCTGCTGCTGGCAACAGAGGACGCAGATGTTTTAGAAAATTTTAAACAGGCAGGCTTTGGAAGCCGGTTAAACTATATGCAGCAGGAACGCTATCGTTATACAGATACCAATAAGCCGGGAATACTGATTGTAAATATGCACAGGGACGATCATGATTATCATGATGAGATGCCATATCTCGCAGTGTTATGGTTGCTGTCTGAGTGTAATGCCATTATTTCGAATTGCAGATGCGAGGCATATGAAGTAGCAGATTTTATCAATGGAAATGCTTATGAACACCGCTATTGTTACGGAGCGGAGCCGGATATCTCAGATGTTTAAACCATAGCTTTCGGAGAAAAACAGATATGGAAATAAAAATGGAGAAGAATACTTAATCTTCTCCAATTAGTACGGATTTGCCTTCAAAGGCAAATCCGTACTTGCGAATTCTCTCTGCCGGAATGCCTCTTGCAATTAATTCTCCGTCATAATGTTTTTCCTCAATCTGTTTTAAAGCTGCGGCCACAGTATCTTCGAGGCTGTTCTCCGTCCTTGGTTTTCGCACCTTGAATTCTATAATGATGCCATCCTCTGCATGATTTACCGGTTCCAGCATTACGTCATATCTTCCGAATCCGCTCTCGCGGTTGGAGCGCAGCCTGTATTTATTCTGCAAATCAACCAGGAGTCCCAGTACAAATCCATGGTAGAAACGCTCCGGCTCTGATTCGCCCTGTTTCCCAGTGTCAAAATAACTGAATGTATGGAACACGACCCTGTTCATGTAATCATTCATGGCATCCACGTCCCCAAGCAGCAACGCCTTGATGAATGTGTTATAGGATGACTGTGTTTCCATAAACCATTCCCGTATTAAATTCTCAAACATGATTTCTACTTCAAGGTTCGTAAGCCCCAGCGTATAATATCCTCGTTTCTGTCCCTGCAACGTCTCCGCCTCCTGCACGTTCATAACCTTCAGATAACCGCTCGTCAGCATCAGGCTCCAGATGGCGCTCGGCTTTCTGTTAAGCTGGCTGAATACAATCTCATCATCAATCTCTGCCACAATGGCTTCGCCCTGCATGAGTCCTTCAAATTGCTTCTTAATGTCTGCATCCGCTTGCTGCAGCTGCAGTGCTATCAGGCTGTTTGAGCTGGTGTTTGCCCAGTAGGTTCTAAATTTCCCTGTGTCCAGGTAATTTATGATAGACCAAGGGTTGTAAATGTCTGTCGTGCTGCCAAAGGTAAAACCGTCGTACCATTTCTTTACTTGGTCTTTCGCAGGAAGACCCTGTTCATCCATTGCCGCAAAGACTTCCTCTTCCGTAAAGCCGAAGGCGTTTGCATACTCATCCGATGTGCTGGTAATCACCTTCAGGTTGTTCAGGTCAGAAAAAACGCTCTCCCTGCTCACTCTGGTAATTCCAGTCATAATCCCCCTCTCCTGATAAGGGTTTGTCTTAAACGCCGCGTTGAACATGCTGCGGATGAAGCTTACCATCTCATCCCAATAACCGTTTACGTAAGCCTCCTGCATCGGCGTATCGTACTCATCCAGCAGGATGATTACCTTCTTGCCATAATAGCGGCTCAGGAATTCAGACAGCCTGTGCAGTGCAAAGGTTGCATCCGCATCATCCATAGTTCTGGATATTCTGTCAAAATATGCTTTTTCGTGTTCGCTCAGAAGATTGCCATTTTTCAGGAAGGAATTCTGCCGGTAGAGCTGCTCCAAAAGCATATTTATTTTAAGTCTTGTCGTTTCAAAGTTCTGTTCCTTAATATTGGCGAACGTTAAGCTGATAACCGGATAAGTACCCTGTAGTTTTCGGTATTTTTCCTCCTCCCATATTTTAAGCCCCTCAAATAACTCTCCCTGTCCGTCGTATTTGATGGAGAAGAAATGCTCTAGCATGTTCATCGTAAGCGTCTTGCCAAAACGGCGGGGACGCGTGATTAAGGTGACGTTATCTCCGCTTTCCCACCATTCTTTTATGAAGTTGGTCTTGTCAATGTAAAAATAGTCGTTTTGAATCAGTTGTTCAAAATCTTGTATGCCAATTGCTACCGTTTTTGCCATCTGTCAGTCCTCGTTTTCGGTATGAAATTAGAATCAGAATAGATTTGATTCTTATTCTAGCATAATTTCAAATTACTGACAAATTGTTTTTGGGATAAAAATATCCAAAAGATTTTTCCTGATTTCATATTCCGTAGCGGCTAATCATGTGCTACAATTAGAACATCTTGCGGAAGGTTTTCTTGCTATGAAAGAAAACGGGTGTTGCCGGCAGGAAATATTTATAATAGCCGACATGGATGCTGCCATAAGGCTTATTGGAATCGTTGCCGGTAAGGAGAGGAGGAAATGTCAATGCGGATAAAAATATATACCATGACGCACAAGCGTTTTTTGGAACCGGAGGACAACACCTTATATATTCCGTTGCATGTGGGGCGTGCAATGAGCCGGGATTTAGGCTATATAGGCGATAATACCGGCGAACATATTTCCACATGGAATGATCGTTATGGAGAGTTGACGGGTGTTTATTGGGTCTGGAAAAATGATATAGATGCCGATATCATTGGAATTTGCCATTACCGCCGTTTTTTTGTAGATTCTGAACGGAACCTGCTAAAGCAAGTCGATTACGAACGCCTGCTAAACCGCTATGATGTGATTGTATCTCCCGGAATGACAGCGGATCAGCCATATCTGCAATACTACGGGGAAGCGCACAATGTCAAGGATTTATATGCGGTAGGACGGGCGGTAAAAAGCTTATATCCTGACGATTATCCGCTGTTTGAACAGGTGATCCACCAACCGAAGTATTATTATGGCAATCTGATGGTGACCAGGCGCGAGCTGTTTATGGATTATGCAAGCTGGCTGTTTTCGATTTTGCGGCAAGCCGAACAGGAGATCGATGTCAGTTCCTATGATCTGTATAACCGTAGGGTGTTTGGTTTTCTGTCCGAGCAGTTATTGCTGCTTTGGATTACAAAAAACGGGTTAAAGGCTTATGAGTGCCCGGTTGGGATTACGGCAGAAAAAGCAGAGACGGTTGAATTAAAGCTGGCGGTTTCTCAGCTGGTAAAAACGGGGGAAATTACGCAGGCGAAGGATCTGTTTTATGAAATGCTCCATATAAGGCCCGATGTCCGGCTGGAGCTTTCCGACATCAAGGGAGAGATCCCGGTGATCGAACAGCTTTTGTATATTATGGAAGAAGAGCGGGATCGGGGGATTGCGGGACTCTGTCACTATTCGGTACATCTGGATCAGCAGATTGCCCATTATCGGAGCGTCGCAGAGATTTTAAAATCCTGCGGACAGGGGCGGTTTCAAGAAGCGCACGGGCAATATTTCTTGAAAAACAGGGTTTCCTGGGTAATGGCAGCGGTGATACTCATGAACTGTCTGGTTATGATTCCGGATAAAGCAGTTGCATTGGAACAGGTAAAACAGTTTTATATACAGGCCGGTAAAACGGAGGATGCGAAAGCGCTGGAAGGGGTACGGCTTACATGAATATTTCGGTATGTATCATCACAAAAGACGAAAAAGAAAACCTAAGAGAGTGTTTAAAAAGGCTTGCAGGATATGGTTTTGAACTGGTAGTAGTGGATACTGGGTCTCTGGATGGGACGATTGCTATGGCATCTGAATTTACGCAGGCAATCTATCAGTTCCCATGGTGCGGCGATTTTGCAAAGGCTAAAAATTTTGCTGTTTCTAAAGCAACAAATGATGTGATTCTGTCGCTCGACAGCGACGAATTTGTAGAAAAAATAGATGTCCGGAAGCTAAAGCTCTTTTTAAATGAAAAACCGGATTCTGTAGGCAGGATACTATTGAAAAATCAGATGCTTCAAGAACAGGGGCGGATGGAGGTAAAAGAGTATGTCAGTCGTTTATTCAACCGCAGATATTACCATTATGAAGGCAGAATTCATGAACAGCTTGTAGCAAACCACAGATCCTGTCATAAGACATATATTGCGCCAATTGAAGTCGAACACAGCGGATATTTATTAACGGAGGAAGAAAAGCAGAAAAAGGCAATGCGGAATCTTGAACTTTTAAAAGAAGTATTGGAGGAGGAAGGAGAAGATCCGTATATTTTATATCAGCTAGGAAAAGCCTGCTATATGAAGAAGGATTATGAGGCGGCCTGCAATTATTTTTCCAGGGGGCTTTCGTTTGAATTAGAGCCGGAGCTGGAATATGTGATTGATATGGTCCATTGTTATGGATATGCGCTGCTGAATGCAGGGCGTGCCGAAGAGGCGCTGGGGTTTACCGGAATTGAAGAAGCATTTGGGGGAACCTCTGACTTCCGGTTTTTAATGGGACTTATTTATATGAACAATGAGCGATACCAGGAAGCGGTTGCATCGTTTGAAAAGGCAGTTTCACTTCACAAAAGCAGTGTGACAGGGGCAGATTCTTTTCTGGCCAATTATAATATAGGCGTGATTTACGAATGCCTGTCTGAAATGGATCGGGCAGTAGATGCATATTGGAAATGCGGGGACTATCTTCCGGCTGTCCGCCGATTGGGCAAATATTACGAAAATAAAAATTCGGTTCAGGCATATTTATATTATCGGCAGCAGGCGTTTCTTTGTTCAAATGGCGCAAAGAGAGAACTGGAAGAAATGGCAAGGGAGATACGGGAAAAGTACCGTGTGAACGTCCCCAGGATAGCAATTGTCATTCTCTCTTATAATACAAAAAGAGAACTACAGGAATGTATGGAAAGTATTCGCAGCCATTGCGCTCCGGATACATACGAACTGGTTGTAGTGGACAATGCATCTTCCGACGGGAGCGCTGCATGGCTAGGGCAGCAGGCCGATATCAAACTGCTTTGCAATACAGTAAATCAGGGGTTTCCCGCCGGGTGTAACCAGGGGATTGGGCTTGCAGAAGCAGACAGCGATATCTGGCTGCTAAACAGCGATACGTTAGTGCCGGATGATGCGTTGTTCTGGCTTCAGATGGGCTTATATGAAACCGATCAGGTCGGCGCATGCGGAAGTATGTCCAATTATTGCCCTAACTACCAGAATATAGAGGACGACAACGTAACTGCGGCCAATTATCAGGAATATGCCAGACGACATCCGGTTTCACCGGCCAATCCTTATGAAAAAAAGACCTGGCTGGTGGGCTTTTCACTGCTTTTGAAAAGAAAGGCATTGGATGCGATCGGTTTATTGGACGAGCGGTTTTCGCCCGGGAATTTTGAAGATACGGATTTGGGCTATCGTCTGGCAGAAGCAGGGTTTTCGCAGCTCTTGTGCAAAAACAGCTTTGTGTTCCATTATGGCAGCAGGAGTTTTGGCCGTAAAAAAGATCGGTTTGACAGGCTGATGAGGGTGAACCGGCAGAAGTTTATTGAAAAATGGCAGTTACACCCTTCCCGGTATTCTTATTTGAAAACATGGGAAATCGGGCAGATTGTAAAAGGCAGGGAAGAAAACTTCCGAGTTTTGGATATCGGGTGCGGTACGGGCGCTTCTCTGGCACGCATCCAGTATCTGTTCCCGAGATCGGAGGTGGTTGGAATAGAACGTGAACCACAGGCCGCGAAGCTGGCGCGAACGGTTGCAGAGGTTCTTTGTGCGGACATAATGGAGCTTGCGGAAGATGCGTTTGCGGAAGTGGCATTTGACGTTATTTTGACCGGGGGAATCTGGGAGCATGCGGCGGATACGCCGCGGCTGATTGGGAAGATATGCCGATGGTTAAAGCCGCGTGGATTGGTAACGGGCAGCTTTTATAATGCACTTCATCCGTTTCGGGAAGGGATACCGGAGAATCTTATGGAGTACGATATTGGGATTTGCGATCTGGCTCATTTGAAATTTGCTGCGGCAGAAGAGTGGGTGGAAACGGCAGAACAATGCGGGATTATACTGGATGAAATGAGCTTTTGCCGGGAGGCGCATGCGAGGGGGATCGAGACGCCGTATCAGTATTTTTGGAGAGGACATGTGTAAAGCGGATTGATTCGGATGGCAAGAAAATTGGCAATCGGGGTACAGGATTTTGAACGTCTGATAACGGAGCGTTATTTTTACGTAGATAAGACGTTTTTTATTAAAGAATGGTGGGAACGTGCAGACAGCGTAACGCTGATTACCCCTCCGCGGCGTTTTGGCAAAATACTTGCCATCAATATGTTAGAGAGCTTCTTTTCTGTCCGGAATTCCGGGAAGGGAACATTGTTCCAGGGCCTGGTGATCTGGAAGGAAGAAACGTATCGTAAATTACAGGGGACATATCCTGTGATTTGTCTGACATTTGCATCTGTGAAACAAAATACTTATGAAAAAGTACGGCAGCGGATTTGTCAGATTATTACAGATTTGTATCAGGATTATCGATTTATCAGGGACAGTGGCGTACTAAGCAGTATGGATCAGGCATACTTTGACAGGGTTTCTCCGGACATGCAGGAGAATGATGCCACATATGCTTTGTATAAGCTGTCTGATTTTGTGAGGAGTCTTTTCCATGCTGCATTTAAGACAAACCCCTATTTAGAGCGAGGGCTTATGACTGGAATTACCCGGATCAGTAAGGAAAGTGTTTTTTCGGATTTGAATAATCTAAAGGTGATCAGCAGTACATCGGACCAATACGCGGAGGCGGTATACCTTAGGGATTACGAATCTGGAAGTGGAAATTATGTTTGAAAATTTAATACGGGAATGGTTCGCGGAGGTTTGGACAGATTATAATGCATTTGTGAAGGCACTGCTGATGGGGGATGTAGGTGCTCCGGCTATTATTATGTGGACAAAACGATGTTCATTCTGATTGACGAGTATGATGTACCGTTAGAAAATGCGTATTTCAGGGGCTTTTATGAAAAGATGGTTACTTTAATCCGAACTTTGCTTGAAACGGCTTTAAAGACGAATACGTATTTGCAGCTTGCCGTCATTACGGGACGTCTGCGGATGTCAATGCGTTTCCTCATCCCTATTGGATTCATAAGATCGGAAGAGCGTCGTGTAGGGAAAGAGTG
>CANDKL010000072.1 GCA_947385255.1 uncultured Roseburia sp.
ATACGAGATATGTGGCTGTGACTGGAGTTCAGACGTGTGCTCTTCCGATCTGTCGCCGAAAGCGGCGGTAAAGGGGAGGAACGGAGGCTGGAGCATGAAATGCCTGGCACCCGGCAGGCAGAATCCGGCGGGGCGCAATGAAAATTCCCTGGTGCTGCTGTATGAAAGCAGGGAGTGCACCGCTTTTTTCGGCGGAGATATCGGAACGGCAGAGGAGGCTCTGCTGCTGGAGCAGGGACTGCCTGAGGTTGACATTTATAAGGCCTCCCACCACGGATCGGATACGTCGAACGGCAAAGAGGCCCTAAAGGCTCTTCAGCCGGAGATCGCTGTCATTTCCTGCAGCCTGAAAAATTCCTATGGGCATCCGGGAAGGGGGGCTCTGAAACGGCTGCGGGAAGCGTCCGGTAGAATTTATGAAACAAGATACTTAGGCCAGATAAAAATCACAGGCGTACATCTTGAAGAGGAGGTGGGCTCTGTGCTAAAATACCGGTATGAAGACGATCGATGAGGATATTAAAAACGGACAATTCAAACAGTGCTATCTGCTCTACGGAGAAGAGGCCTATCTGAAGGGGCAGTACCGGGACAGGCTGGTACGCGCCGCCACAGCCGATGGGGATCCGATGAATTTTTCCTCCTACAGCGGGAAGCAGATCAATCCGGCGGAGCTTGTGGATCTGGCGGAGACGCTGCCTTTTTTTGCCGAGCGCAGGGTGATTTTGGTGCAGGACAGCGGATTTTTCAAAAGCTCCTGTGAGACAATCGCGGACTACCTTCCGCAGGCGAATGCCAGTACCTGCTTTATTTTTGTGGAATCAGAGGTGGACAAGCGGACAAAGGCGTATAAGGCTGTTCAAAAAGCCGGGGCCGCGGTGGAATTTAAAACGCAGAAGGAAGCGGTTTTAACGCGCTGGGTGCTGGGCCGGATCGGAAAGGATAAAAAGCGGATTACAAAGGAGGCCATGCAGCTTTTTTTGGATCGGACAGGTACAGACATGGGGAATATTGACCGGGAGTTGGAAAAGCTTTTGTGCTACACCCTGGATCGGGACGCCATAGAAGCGGCTGATGTAAAGGACATCGTTACGGAGCGTCCGGAGAACCGGATTTTTGAAATGGTGGACGCGGTTTCTATGCATAATCAGAAAAAGGCGCTGGAGCTGTATTACGATCTTTTAACGTTAAAGGAGGCGCCGATGCGCATTCTGTATCTGATTGCCAGGCAGCTTCGGATTTTGTGCGAGGTAAAGGAGCTGTCATCCAAAGGATACGGCTCCCGGGATATGGCAGGCAGAATCGGCATTCCGGAATTTGCCGTGCGCAAAAATGCGGGACAGGCAAGGGGGTTTTCCAGGGAATGGCTGATTGCGGCGTTAAAGGATGCGGCCGAAGCGGAGGAGGCCGTAAAAAACGGGCTTATGAACGATAAAATTGCAGTGGAGCTTTTGCTTGTACGCTGCAGCGGGAACGCCGAATGATGGCCTGTTTTCCGGATTTATGCATTTTGCATAATAGAAAAAGCGGGAAATGGAGCAGATTCTGCTGAATTTTGGTAAAGATGGAAAATTTATAAAAAAAACTTCGTCATATGGTATAATTATTCTTGTCAAAAAGAATGCTATATGCTATAATTCGATTTGTAAAAACAGTTTGGTCTTTGGCTGAACTACATAAAAAGGAGGATATTAAAAATGAAAAAGAAACTTGTAGCAGTGCTTTTGTGTGCTGCAATGTCAGCAACTATGTTCGCAGGCTGCGGTGGCGGCGGTGGAACAACAGATACACCGTCCAATGATAATCAGGAAGCAGACGCCCCCTCAGATGAGGACGTAGATGCACCTGCAGACACAGAAGCACCGGTAGACGGCGCAGATGATGAGGAAGAACCGGCAGCTGCAGCAGATTTAAGTGATGCAAATGTAGCAGTATTCTATTATACGTTCTCCGATACGTATATTTCATCCGTTCGTACCGCATTGGATGCGCAGTTGGATTCACTTGGCGTTACCTATCAGGACTATGACGCCAACAGCAACCAGACAACACAGAATGAGCAGATTGATACCGCTATCCAGACAGGCGCAAATCTGTTAATCGTTAACATCGTAACCTCCGGTTCCGTAGACGCTTCCCAGCAGATCGTGGACAAGGCTAACGCAGCAGGCGTTCCGGTTATCTTCTTCAACCGTGCAGTAGAAGGCGACGAGGAAGAAGGAAAGGTACTTGGCAGCTATGACAAGTGCGCATTCGTTGGAACAGACGCTCCGGAAGCAGGACATATGCAGGGCCAGATGATTGGCGAATACCTTGTTGAGAACTTTGATAAGGTTGACTTAAACGGCGACGGCAAGATCCAGTACGCTATGATGATGGGCCAGCTGGGTAACGTAGAAGCTATTTACCGTACACAGTTTGGTGTAGAGGATGCGAACACGGTTCTGACAGGAGCTGGCAAGCCGGAATTAGAGTACTTTGATTCCTCCAACAGCGACTGCTATCAGGTAGACCAGGACGGTAACTGGAGCGCTACAGCAGCTAACAACTATATGACAACCAACCTTTCCCAGTACAATGAAGACAACAACAACATGATCGAGCTCGTTATCTGCAATAACGACGGTATGGCTGAGGGCGTTGTTTCCGCATTGAACGACAAGGGCTACAACACCGGCGATGACAAGATGATTCCGGTATTCGGCGTAGATGCAACGGATGCTGCAAAACAGCTTATTGCTGACGGCAAGATGGTAGGTACCATCAAGCAGGATGCGGAAGGTATGGCTTCCTGTATCGCATTCTTAACAGAGAATGCCGCTTCCGGCAAGGAATTAATGGATGGAACAGATTCCTACAATATTTCTGAAAATGTTTCGAACAAGATTTATATTCCGTATGCACCTTACACAGGCGAGGGAGAATAATCATCGGGCATACATCGGATGTATGAAATGAAATATGAAAAGTTGGCCGTCCGAGGGTGGCGGCCACCTTTTTTTGAAAACGTGCAGGATGCAAAATAGAGATTGGAGGGTGGTTTATGGCACAAGATGTTTTGCTGCAGATGACGGATATATGTAAGGAGTTTCCTGGTGTAAAAGCATTGGACCATGTTTCCCTGACTGTAAGAAGAGGAACCGTACATGCACTGATGGGTGAAAACGGTGCAGGTAAATCTACTCTGATGAAATGCCTGTTCGGCATGTATGCAAAGAACAGCGGACAGATATTTCTGGAAGGGAAGGAAGTTAATTTTGGCAGCTCCAAAGAAGCGTTGGAGAATGGTGTTGCAATGGTGCACCAGGAGTTAAACCAGGCATTGAAGCGGAATGTCATGGATAATCTCTGGTTGGGGCGTTACCCGAAGGTGGGCGGCGTCATGATCAATGAGAAAAAGATGTACAATGATACTATGGATGTATTTAAAGAGCTTGGGATCGAGGTCGATCCGAGGCGGGTTATGAGTACGATGCCAGTGTCCCAGAGACAGATGGTAGAAATTGCAAAGGCAGTTTCGTTTAAGTCGAAAATTATTGTATTTGACGAACCGACTTCTTCTCTGACCGAAGAAGAGGTAGAGCATTTATTCAAGATTATAAATATGCTGCGTGACCGTGGCTGCGGAATTATTTATATTTCTCATAAGATGGCGGAGATCCTGCGGATTTCCGACGACGTTACGGTTATGCGCGACGGCCAGTACGTAGCGACGAAGCCGGCGAAGGATCTGACAATGGATGAGATCATCCGTCTGATGGTTGGCCGTGAGCTGAGCAATCAGTTCCCGCCGAAGACCAATAAGCCGGGCGAGGTTGCTTTGGAAGTGCAGGGCCTTACAGCACAGTATTCCTTATTAAAGGATGTATCCTTTAAAGTACGCCAGGGTGAGATCGTTGGCCTTGCGGGGTTAGACGGCAGCGGCCGTACCGAGACGCTGGAGAATATCTTCGGGATTGCGACCCGGCATTCCGGTACAATTAAGCTGCATGGCAAAGAGGTGAAGAACCGCAATGCGAGGGAATCTATCAAAAACGGATTTGCCCTTTTGACCGAGGAGCGGCGTGCAACCGGTATTTTCGGTATCCTGCATATCCGTGAGAATACGGTTATCTCCAGCTTGAAGAAGCATATGAAATATCATTTGTATTTGAGCGAGAAGACGATGAAAGAGGATACGCAGTGGTCGATTGACGCGATGCATACGAAGACCCCGACCCAGGAGACGAAGATCCGTTCGCTTTCCGGCGGGAACCAGCAGAAGGTTATTCTCGGAAGATGGCTTTTAACCGAACCGGAGGTACTGCTTCTTGACGAGCCGACCCGTGGTATCGACGTTGGCGCAAAGTACGAGATTTACCAGCTGATTCTGGATTTGGCAAACAAGGGCAAGGTCGTTATTGTGGTATCCTCCGAGATGCCGGAGCTATTGGGTATCTGCGATCGTATCCTTGTCATGTCAGGCGGGCGCCTTGCCGGTGAAGTAGACGCTAAGAACACAACGCAGGAAGAAATTATGACTTACGCTGCGAAATACGTATAAAAAGGAGGCTGTAAAATGAAGTTTGTTGATAACATTAAAAGTCGTCGTGCGGCTTATCAGGAGCTGGACGCAAAGGACAAAAAGACCTATTGGAAAGAAATGCTGTTAAACAATGCGTTATACATTCTGCTTATTATTGCATGTATCTACACCTATACGCAGAACAGCAGATTTTTAACCATCGGTTCTCTGATGAATATTGTTTCTCTGTCTGCAGCGAATATTCCGATCGCCGTTGGTATCGCCGGATGTATCGTACTGACAGGTACAGACCTTTCCGCGGGGCGTGTTGTTGGTCTGACAGCATGTATTTCCGCATCGTTACTGCAGTCTATGGATTATGCTACCAGGATGTTCCCGGACTGGCCGGTATTCCCGATTCCGGTCGTTATTCTGATTATCCTTCTGGTAGGCGCTATTGTAGGCTTTGTGAATGGTTTCTTCGTTGCAAAATTCAGCCTGCATCCGTTCATCGTAACCCTGGCAACGCAGCTGATCGTATACGGTGTCCTGCTGATGTACATCATGATCAACGGCAACAACGGCCAGCCGCTTTCCGGTCTGGATAATTCCTTTAAGAACTTCGTAACCGGAAGCTTTATCGGTATCGGCGGAGTACCGATTCCGAACTATGTATGGTATGCAGTGATTATCGTTATCTTTATGTGGTTTGTATGGAATAAGACGACGTTCGGCAAGAACATGTTTGCAGTTGGATCCAACCCGGAGGCTGCAAACGTATCCGGTGTTAACGTTATGGCAACCACCATTATGGTACATACATTAGCAGGCGCTATGTATGGACTGACCGGATTTATTGAGTCCGCACGTATCGGTTCCAATACGGCGCAGACCGGTTTGAACTACGAGTGTGATGCGATTGCTGCCTGCGTTATCGGCGGTGTATCCTTCGTAGGTGGTACCGGTAAGATCAGCGGCGTTGTTGTCGGCGTATTCCTGCTGCGTATCATCTTCGTTGCATTGCAGTTCTTATCCATCAACCAGAGCTGGCAATATGTAATCAAAGGATTGATTATCCTGGTTGCATGTTCAATTGATATGAGGAAATATCTGGTTCGTAAATAATAGGATACATGTATTTGGAATACCATGGGTTCCATTCATCTGGAAGCCATGGTTCTTCCATTTACAGGAGGTTTTTTATGAATGATAGAATGAGGACAAGAGGCCGCAGCGCTATTTATTCCATGGCGGGAATTTATTTTCTGTATACGGCATATCAGCTGTTTAAAGACCGGGCTTTAAATACCGGCAGCGATTATGTACTGTTTCTTGTCATTGCGGCGGCATTTTTGCTGTTAGGGATTGGCTTTGTCGGATTTGGGCTGTATTCTATGAACAAAATCCGAAGAGCGGACAGGAAGGCATTGGAAGACAGGAAAGCGTTAGAAGAACAAGATAGAGGGGAAGCAAATTGAAGATATCTGAGATTCTTAAGGAGGATGCAGTCGGGCTGTCCTGCGAGTTGTTTCCGCCGAAGTCAGGAAGTCAGCTGGATCATGTAAAGGAGGCTGTAAGGGAGATGGCGGCGCTTCGGCCGTCTTATATGAGTATTACCTATGGGGCGTCCGGCGGAACGAGCGCATATACCGTAGATATTGCGGATGAAATGAGAAATGTCTGCCATATTCCTACATTGGCGCACCTGACCTGTGTTTCTTCCACCAGGGAACAGGTGGATGCTGTGATTGAGCGGCTGAAGGAAGCCAATATTGAAAATATTCTGGCGCTTCGGGGAGATATCCCTGCGGACGCCGATTTTCCGCTTCCCAATCAATACAGATATGCCTGCGAGCTGATTGAGGACATTAAAAGCAGAGGGGATTTCTGTATCGGCGGCGCCTGCTATCCGGAGGGGCATCCCGAGGCGGGCTCTATTTCAGAGGATCTGGAGCATCTAAAAGAAAAGGTAGATGCCGACTGCGATTTTTTGACGACACAGATGTTTTTTGACAACAACATTTATTATAATTTTATGTACAGGCTTTTGAAGAAGAATATTACCGTTCCGGTTGTAGCGGGAATTATGCCGGTGACCAATGCGGCGCAGATGAAGCGGATTGTTTCACTCTCCGGCAATCTGCTTCCGCCCCGGTTTAAAGCCATTGTAGAGCGTTTTGCGGAGGATCCGGCGGCCATGCGGCAGGCGGGGATTGCTTATGCAACGGAGCAGATCATTGATCTGATTGCCAACGGCGTCAGCCATGTACATATTTATACGATGAATAAGCCTGACGTGGCAGGAGAGATTTTCCGGAACCTGTCGGAAATCTATAAGCCTGCGTAAAGCGCCCTGAGGCGCACGGTACAGTGAAAAAGGCTGCTCCGGTTCCGGAGAAGGGCCTGAAAATAAAAGGAGGTAAATTATGAAAAAAATGCGTATCAAACAGTGGCTCTCGGTTCTGATGGCCGCTGCGGTAACGGCAGGCGGGTTGAATATACCGTCGAATCCGGTATTTGCGGCAACGGAAGTGATCGAGGATTCCGGGGACAGGGATGTGAATTTCAATATGGACTGGAAATTTGCCCTGGACGAAACAGACAGCATGGAGGCAGGCGGACTGGATTATGACGATTCCGAATGGGAGGATATTCAGATTCCGCACGATTTCAGCATTACACAGGAGCAGTCCAATCAGTATGAAGCGGAATCCGGGTTTTTCCCGGGCGGAACAGGCTGGTACCGCAAGTACGTTGTTTTTCCGACAAGCTACATAAACAAAACGGTTGTTCTGAATTTTGACGGTGTATACAACAATGCCTATGTTTATGTAAACGGGGAGAAAATCGGAGAGCATCACTATGGCTACACCGACTTTTCCTTTGATATTTCCGATCGGATTATCTGCGACGGCAGAACAGAGAATGTGATTGCAGTGAAGGCTGTCAATGAATTTCCGTCCAGCCGTTGGTATTCCGGTTCCGGTATTTACCGTGATGTGATGCTGGTAGTGACCGATCCGCTGCATGTCGCAAAAAACGGTACCTATGTGACCACGCCGAATTTAGAAGCGCAGAAGGACGGGGCGGTAGACGTGCACATTGAAACAACCGTCCAAAACGATAATAGTTTGGGTGCGGACGCCGATGTGCGTACCACAATAGAGGACGCAAACGGGCTTGTCGTGTCGAATACAGTGGGCCAGGATTCTATATCCGTACCGGCAGAAGGGACTGCGTCAGTTGACCAGACGCTTACCGTTACACGCCCGGAGCTTTGGGATTGTGACAATCCGAATCTCTATTATGTAAAGACGGAAATCCTTTCTGGCGGCAGGGTGGTGGACACTTATGAAACGGAGTTTGGCTTCCGTTATATCAATTATGACGCAGAAATCGGTTTTCAGTTAAACGGGCAGAATGTGAAGCTCAAGGGCGTGTGCATGCACCATGATCAGGGCGCGCTCGGCGCTGCGTCTTACCGTGATGCTATTTACCGCCAGGTAAGGATTTTAAAGGAAATGGGTTGTAATTCTATCCGCTCGAGCCACAATGCGCCGGGCAGGGTATTGCTTGATGTATGCAACGAGCTGGGGATGTTGTTGATGGACGAGGCATTTGACGGCTGGGCTTATGCAAAGAACGGCAATACCTGTGACTTGTCTAAATATTTCAACCAGACACTTGGGGAAGAGAACCAGCTGCTGGGCGGCTCTGCGGATCAGAAATGGTACCAGTTTACGTTAGAGTCCCTGATCGAGCGCGATAAGAATGATCCAAGCGTTATTATGTGGTCCATCGGAAACGAGATCAATTTTGGTGTGCCAAGCACGACCTCAGAGCCGTGGGTCAGTGAGTACAAAGGCTATGCGGCCGATATGATCAGTCGGATCAAAGCGATTGACCCGACAAAGCCGATTACCCATGGGGATAACGTAGCGAATTTTAACAGTACGGCTGATCTGCGTACACAGATTAGCGGGATGCTTGCAGAAGCAGGCGGCGTAGTAGGGTTAAACTACTCGCCGGGAAATTATGCAAATAACCACAGGATTCATCCGACCTGGCCGTTAGTAGGTTCGGAAACAGCGTCTGCAATTAACAGCCGGGGTATCTATTCTTCTACCGGGAAAATTACCGATTCTGCAAACGGCAGATTTTTGTACCCTGCTTATGACACGACGAATGTAACTTGGGGGCAGAGGGCAAGGGCGGCCTGGCTTCCGGTGATTGCCAATGACTTTGTGTCCGGGACTTATATTTGGACGGGATTTGATTATATCGGCGAGCCGACGGATTGGAACGGCATAGGGCCGGGGAGCGTGAGCGGGCATGAGAAGCCGATCCCGAACTCCTCGTTCTTCGGTATTATTGATACGGCCGGTTTCCCGAAGGATTCGTTCTATTTCTATACCAGCCAGTGGAAGGAAGATGAGACGACGCTGCATTTACTTCCAGGCTGCTGGAACAGGGAATCCCTGTCGGTAAATGGGAGCGGTTTTGTGCCGGTACACATTTATTCCAATGCGGCAAAGGTAGAACTGTTATTAAACGATGAGGTGATCGGTACGGCAGAACGGCAGTCTATAACGACAGATGCCGGCTACGAATACGGTATGTTCCGCACCAATTCGGAAGATACTTCCGTTTGTACCGGGGTGAATTCCGCGAGCAATTCGGATTCCAACAACATGGCGGCACAGTTTAATGTAAAATACGAAGAAGGGACACTCTCTGTTAAAGCATATGATGAAAATGACAGAGAGATTACCGATACCATCGGGACAAAGTATGTAACAACGAACGTTGATGAAGGGACGCAATTAAAGGTTACCCCGGAAAAGACTGAGATTACGGCGGATGGCCAGAGCCTTGCTTATATTTCCGTAGATGTTTTGGATGCAGACGGTGAATTTGTAAGCCAGGCGGACAATAATATCCGCTTTACCCTGTCCGGTTACGGTGAAATCGTCGGCGTGGATAACGGCAACCAGTCCACGGTTGATAAATTCCAGAACAAAACCGTCCTGCAGGATGCAAACAATGCGAATATTGATGCATTCAGCGGCAAAGCGCTTGTCATTGTACGCAGCACCAGGGAAGCCGGCGGATTTACCTTAGAGGTAGAAGCCGACGGAATGGATACACAGACGGTTTCCATAGAAACGGTCGGGGAAGGATCTGGCGGAATCTACTTAAAGAGCTATGACCTCAAGCGGGATTATACGGTAAATATGGGGACAAAGCCGGTATTCCAGACAGCCGTAACCGGTATCCGAAACGATGGAATAAAGGCAACGGCCAGCGTGGTATGGGATGACGTCCCGGAAAGCATTTACAATACGCCGGGTGTTTATCGGATTGCCGGCAAATTGATTTTTGAGGGAAAGAGCACAAACGTCGTGGCATTTTTGACCGTAAACCCGATTATCGTGGCAATGAAGGAGCTTTCAAAAGCGACGCCTGCGGGAATCGCGCCATCTTTGCCTGAAACGGTGTCCGGCATTCTTTTAGATGGACGCGTTTACGGCGATTATCCGGTAGCTTGGGAAACGGTGCCGGCATCCGCTTATGCGAAAGCAGGGACGGTAGTTTCGGTAAAAGGTACGGCTACGATTTCAACGGGCGTTACCATGCCGGTGAAAATGACGGTTCGCGTGGCGGAGGTCATCCAGTCTGAATCGAAAAATGTAGCGCCGGATTACAGCAGTTTGACGGAAACCAGCTATCCTGCCTCGGATAACCTGCTTTCTATTGTAGACGGGGAGAAGAACCTGGCCAATTCGCAGGGCGGCGGCGATGCAAAGAACAAGCGATGGACCAACTGGGATTCCGCATTGCTGAATTCATCACCAGCGATTGATTTTGTATGGGAAGATGTGCAGGAATTAAGCTCTGCGGTTTTATATTACTATACAGACGGCAGTGTGAAGCTTCCGCAAAGCGTCGTATTTTATGCATCTGCAGACGGTAAGGAGTTTCACGAGGTAGAAGTGACAGCCAGCGAAATCGATGCAGCAAATAACAATAAAGCAACCTATACCTTCAATAGTAGCCAGCAGGCAAAAGCGTTCCGTATTGTGCTAACGCAGCAGCCGGGCGCAGGTGCGGATGTCAATTATGTTGGGCTGATTGAATGTGAGATTTATGATACGGGTATCAGCATCCAAAAAAACAATACGGCAGTTTTGGATACCCTGACGGTAAACGGCAGGCCGGTGACCGGGTTTACGGCAGGAAACTTCAACGAAGGCGGGTACGCGATGGATATTGATACCAGGCTTTCCCAGGCAAGCATTGCGGCGACGGCAAAGGACAATGCTTCCGTTACTGTGGTTCCGGCAGACAGCAAAGGTGTTGCAAGGGTGCTGGTAGAATCTGAAGACGGAAAAGTATCCAATACCTATGTCATCCGACTCCGCAGCCTGGAGGATGAGGCGATTTCCCGTCTGACCGGAGAGCTTGCGGCGGCAGTAACAGAGGCCTCCGGAAAAAATGCAAATGAGTATACGGCAGATTCCTGGGCGAAATTACAGGCGGCGCTTACAGCGGCAAAAGCGGTACAGGCCAATCCGAATGCGGCTTCCGCACAGCTTACCACGGCGCTGAACGATTTAAAGGCAGCGCTGGCAGGACTTACAAAGGCAGCAGCCGCTCCTCCGGCTGAGAATTTCCCGGCAGTCGGCACAACCCATAAAGTGAAGAAGGCAAGCTATAAGATTACAGCCTCTTCCGCAAAGGGCGGCACGGTAACGTTTGTAAAACCGTCGGGCAAGAATAACACGAAGTTTACGATTCCTGCGACGGTGAAGATCGGCGGACTTACCTATCAGGTAACGAAGATTGAAAAGAATGCATTTAAGAACAACAAGAAGCTGACCACTGTAACGATTGGCAAGAACGTGAAGAATATCGGTGCAAACGCATTCTCAGGCGCAGGTAAGCTGAATAAGATTACGATCAAGACCACCTCTTTAAAGACAGTAGGCAAAAATGCATTTAAGGGAATCAAAGCGAAAGCAACGATTAAAGTGCCGAAAGCAAAATTGAAAGCATATAAGAAGCTTTTAAAAGGAAAGGGACAGAAGTCCGGCGTGAAAATCAAAAAATAGTGAAACTGTAACATCAGATAGAAGAAGGGTGCAGAACCGAATCCGAAGGGAGAAGGTGCTGCACCTTTTTTTGACATAAGAAAAAGCGCCGTATATACGGCACTTCTTTTGATGGAGCATATGGGATTCGAACCCACGGCCTCAACAATGCGAATGTTGCGCGCTC
>CANDKL010000073.1 GCA_947385255.1 uncultured Roseburia sp.
ACACTCTTTCCCTACACGACGCTCTTCCGATCTAATACGGCCAGCACAGGAAGCGCTGCACAAAGCGGTACGGTAACCGAAGCCGTTACTCGACCGCCTTCGCCTTCTGCTCGACCGAATCCAGAAGGTCGCTTACCAGCGCCTGCAGCTGCTTGCGGAAAATTACCACCGCTCCTATTAAAACTACCAAAATTAAAATTACCTCTACGACTCCACTTGCTTCTTCCTCTGTTAAAAATTCGCCCCATGTCCTCATTCCTTTTCCTCCTGTCTGTTTTTCGTAATTATTTGTCTTCGCTTCCTGATTACCGAATCCTGCCCGAGCTGTTACATTTTTTCAAATCCCATATATGGATAAAAATGCAGGAATCATCACAATTCCCATTACAATCAATAACATCATCATCATGGGCGCCAGCAGCTTTGTACCGGCCTCCTCACCAAGCCGGCGCGCCGCATTTTTACGCTCAAGAAATACCCGGTCGGCCTCCTCGTTCAGCTGCTCTAAAAGCCTCTGGCTGCCCACACGCTGTCCGGCGGTCAAAAGCGCCGTCAGCTTGCGGTAGGGCTGCAGGCCACAGTCCTCCGAAAAGGCCTGATAGGCGCGCAGCTCCCCCATGCCGTTTTCCATTTCGCAGATCATGCGGTGCAGCGCCTCATAGGCCTCCTCCTTCTCCGCGCCCTCCTTCTGCCTCTGCAAATACAGCTGATCCATTTTCCGCAGGGCTCCGGAAATGCCCATGCCTGCTCCAAGCATAAGCGACAGCTTTCCGACAAATTCAGGATAGGATAACAGCAGGCTGCGCTTTCTCTTCTCGTCCTCCCGCTCCTTCTGTTCTCTGCCTGCGTAGAAAACGGCCGCAGCGACAAGCACGCCCAGGCCCAAAAGCTCCTCGGGCCGAACCGCGGGCCTCTCTCTCCACACAAGCTCCCTCCCGCCAATCTGCTCCGGCAGCGTTACCGTTTCCTGCGTCTCCTCCTGGCCTGCAATCTGCTCCTCTATTTCAAGAAGAAGCTCCTCCCTCCGGCTTTTCTTCCCCGGCACAATCCAAAAGAGGAAGGCGTATTCCTTCTCGCTCTCTCCGCAGCTTAACAGCACGGACGCTTTTACCTCCTGCCGCTTTTTTACCTTCTGCTTCACTGCCTTCTCATCCAGCACACCCTCCGCAGAAATCAGCCTCCGCTCCGAAAAGCTCCACTCCGCGGCCACCGCTCCGTCCTGATAGTGCTCTCGCACATCCGGACTATGCACAATTTCCTCTAAGGATACATTCTCCCTGCAGAAGGTTTCCTGAATTTCCTCTATGGCCGCCGCCAGTAAAGCCAGCTCCTCCTCCCGCCGGTATTTCCGCTCCGGTATGGAAAGCTCTACCGCATACTCCGTATCCTGCTGCGGCAGATATACATATGCCTCCGTATTAAGCTCGCCCTCTCCCGGCGCTCTCCGCTTCAGCCGGCCCGATGCCGCGCCATTGACTGCCGCCCCCTCCATAATCCCAAGAAGAAGCCCAAACAGTCCAAACGCAAACAGCACCAGGCACGGACTGCGGATACTCTTCCACTGCCTGTGCCTGCAAAACAGCAGCATTCCCAATCCCAGGCACACACTCAAAGCTCCGCACAAAACCATTTTTACACCTCGATTTCTACCAATTTCATTCCCAGGTAAAACGCCGCCCCATAAAGCAGCAGCGCCGCCGTCATAATCAACACGCCAAGTGGATTGCCGTAGAGCCTGCCGATAAATTCCGGCGACGTCGCCTTAAAGAACAGCAGCACGCCAAGCGGCACAATGCACATCACCTTCTGCTCCAGCGCCTTTTGCGCCAAAACCGTTTGAATTTCCCCGGCCACCTCCAGCTTATCGCAAATCCGGCCCGCGGCAGTCGTTATAATATGTACAAAATCCCCGCCGCCCCGCTTCGCATAGCAAAATACCTCCACAAAATTCCGGATATCCTCGCTCCCGCTTTCTGCTGCAAAATCCCGCAGAATATGCTCCATCGGCTCCTGCACGCCAAGACGCTGTTCCATTCGCGCCAAAAGCTCCGTCAAAGCGCTGTCCTCCCCGTGCAGCTGCCCGACCTCCCTAAGCCCACCCAAAAACGCCCGCTCTACCGAATAGCCTGCCAACAGCAGTCCGCTTACAGCGTACAGAAGATCCTTAAACTCCAGATTCAGCCGCGCAAGCCGCTTCCGTTTGTTCCGGTCCTTTAAAAGCCCTCCGGCCAGAAAATACGTTCCCGGCAGGCTTAAAAGCCCCCAGGGGGAATTGTAAAACAGCAGGGAAGCCGTTCCGCTTACCAAAAATGCAATTCCCGCCTGTACCGCTATGGTCCTTCCTTTGAAAACCCGGCTGCCTCCCATTTTTCCAGGTGATGCAGCTCTCCTGTTTTTCTCCATCTGCCCTCTATCCTCCCCTCTCTTTCTCCGGTTTGCACAAAGCGGAACAAAACGTTCAGCTGAATTTCACCGTCCCGGATCCCATCCAGCTCCGCGATCTCTAACACCCTGCGACTCTTATCCCGCAGTCTTCCCAAATGGATAAACACATCGATCCCGGAGGCTATCTGTCCGCGTATTGCGGACACCGGCAGGTCTGCCCCCATAAGCACCATCGTTTCAAGGCGTGAAAGCATATCGTGCGTACTGTTGGCATGCCCGGTTCCCATGCTCCCGGCATGTCCGGTATTATTTGCACTCAGCAGATCCACAGCCTCCGGGCCCCTGCATTCGCCTACCAAAATACGATCCGGCCGCATCCGCAGCGCCGTCCGTATCAGCTCCCGGATCCCGATGGGCGAAACCCCGGCAAACCCGGCGTTTCTGGTTTCTAAACGCACCAGATTGGCAATTCCGTTCAGCTGCAGCTCCGCGGAATCCTCAATTGTGATAACGCGCTCATCTCCCGGAATAAATTCCGACAGCGCGTTTAAAAGGGTCGTCTTTCCGCTCCCCGTACCGCCGGATACAAATAGGTTATAGCCTGCAATGACCAGCTTTTTTAAGAATCCTGCCATCTCCTCCGATAAAGAGCCGCAGGCCAGAAGCGTTTTCATGCGCATGGGCTCTTTGGGAAATTTTCGGATGGACAGGGCGGCGCCGTCCAGAGAAATGGGATTTAAGACAATATTGACACGCGATCCGTCTGTAAGCCTGGTATCGACAATTGGGGATGCCTCGTTGACCATGCGGTTGCCTCCGGCGCAGATTGCCTGAATCAAATCCGAAAGCTCCTCTGCACCGGAAAAGCATTTGCCATAGGGCCTTAAAGCCCCGTTCTTTTCATAGAAGATCTGCATCGGCCCGTTGACTAAGATTTCCGTCACCTCTATGTCCTCAATCAGCTCCTGCAAAACGCCGAATTTACGAAAGGAAGCAAAAATGGCCTCCGCATACTGCCTGCGCTGCGCAAGTGACAGAAGCATCGTCTTATCCCGCCTGAAAAGCTCCTCCTCAATGCACGCCGACAGCTCCTGATCGGACAGCTCACGGCTGTTGTCCAGCGTTTTTAATACCGCTTCCTTTAACACAAGATACCGTTCCCCTTTATCAGCCAAGTCCCGCCCCTCCATACAGACATCTGCGTATATAATCGCCCATTCCGCCGTAAAGACTGCTTTCCAACAGGCTTCCCTCCTCCAAAGAGAGCGCCTGCTCCGGCAGCAGCAGACGGTTCATATGCTCCATGGTATGGCCGCCCTCCTTGCCCAGGTATTCTAAGAATTCCTCCGTCCGGCAGCGATTGACCGCCCCCTCCCTGCCCAGGCAGTAAAAGCTCCCAAACACCGGCAGCATTTCGGCAAATCCGAAAAATACCGTACCGAAATCCACCATGACCACATCGTATCCGCTGCTGTTTTTTAACGTAAGCAACAGCTCTTCGTACAGAGGCTTAGACACCTCAGCCAGATGCTCCGGATTGACCGCCGGCGGAATATAGTCAAAATTCCGGTAGCTCTGGCGGATCCTATGCAGACCCGCCGCAAAATCATGCCCCTTTTGCATCATGCCATAAAACAAATCTCCGATATCCTCCGACGCCTCTGTCCTGGTAAGCCGGTAGAATCCGCTGTGCTCCATCAGATTCACATACAGCACCTTCTGCTCCTCCCCCAGCACCTGCGCCATTGTCATGCTAAAAAGCATCTGGCTCTCATGGTGCGCCGGAGAATAAATTCCAATCAGCTCCGCCCTGTTTTCCGGAACATAGCGTTCCTCCTTCGCCTCCTCCTGCCAGAGCATCGCTGAAATCTGGCAGAAAAGCCGCTCCGCAGACTGGTACTTTTTTACATAAGGACATTCCTCCTGCAGCGCCTTGCGCCTGCCCTCGCTAAGCAGTATGATTTTTGCCTGTCCGGCGCAGCTCTTTACCGTCTCCTGAAAGTGTGCCGTCATCACGACCGCGTCAAACGACTGATCCCTGCAGCCCTCCAGAAACGCCTCCGCACTCGTATACGTGCAAATCTGGAAAAACTTTTCCTTTTTTCGGATCAGATATCCCTTTAGCTGCTCCAAATACGCTTCTTCTTCATCTAAAAATGCAATTTTTAACTGAACCAACCTATCCCTCCGTTGTGTATGAAGCTTCCTACCCACCAATCGGAACGAAAATTGCCGCAAATGCGCCGAACAGAATAAAAACCGCAAATGCAAAAGGCATCCGCCCCTCCGCTTCCGGCGGTTCATAAGCCCTAAGCTTCCCTGTCCGCACCAAATCGAGCAAATACCGCACTGCGCACGCAAGCCTCTGCCGCCGGCTCTGTTCCGCTGCCAAAAGCAGCAATGCGCCTGCACCTGCAGCCAAAAAGCAATACGCCATACATCTGCACAGCTCTCCGATCGTAAGTATTCCGCCTGTCATGGAAAATAATTTGATATCGCCTGCCCCAAGGACACGCATCTGAAATAATAGATATAATAGAATGACAGGAACCGATATGTTCCTGAGAAAAAAATAGACGCCCCAGATCCTATGCTCCGTGATTTGAAACACAAGTCCTGCAATCAGACCTGCAGCAATCAGCCTGTTTGGTACCCTTCCGGTACGCACATCCTGTCCTGCTGCCAATAGCAGCAATCCGAACAAAATGGTTACTTTCGCACTTCCAATCCACCACCTCGCTTTTATTTTATAGTTTTGCATTATATCGCTTGTTATCGGAATTGTCTATAGCTTTTTCCCGATTTTTTAAATTTTGTGCATTTTTCACAACATATTGTAGAACATAATTCCGTAAAGCAGCGCAAGACCGCCCGTACCAAGGCCTCCGACTGTCAAAATGCTGACGGGGTTCAATCCCACCGCCCCTTCGATCCCCGCTCCGGCCAGCAGCATATTGACCAGACAGATTGCCATGACGCCTAAAACCGTACGCACCATAAAGTTCAGCACGATTTCTGCCTTCCGGCGCAGAAACCCGATTGCAAGCACCAGAACACAGATGCCCGCCATCACAAACATACTCATTCTCGTATCCATTCCACATAACCTCCTGATACAATATATACTTTTTTTTGTAAAATAGTACCTTTTTTGAATACTCTGCTTTTTTTATGACTATAATTTATTTAAAGAGTGGTAACAGTTCAGCCTACGGCTTCGCTGCTACAAAAAGTGTCATCATTTCATCAAAAAACCACTATGGGACGATCAGAAAGCAGGGGATACTATGAATCGCATTTTGGAAAACAGCGTCTTTCGGGACAAACGCTATGCTCTTTTGTTAGAGGATCTGGAACGGACGGAGCACGACATGGATTTGGCCTATAAAAAACTAGGCAATGTAATTGAGCCGGATTTGATCGACTGCTACATCTATGAGGTGCAGTCGCTGCAGATGCGCTACCGTTTTCTGTTAAATCGGGTCAAACAAATAGAGGATTCTTACGCGAAGAATCCTCTGGAAGCCTCAGGGTCCTGAAATGTCTCTGTCAAATTATTTCTGCCGTAGGTCATTCCGGCATATACCTGCTGCGTATTCTGCATTAGGGGGCTTGAATGATCCTGCTTAGCAGCTTCCCTAAAGGCTGCATGCAGGTTCATAAGAACCGCCTGCGCGGCCTCCACCTCCGCCGCGTCCTTTTTGATCACGGCTTTTGCCAGCGCCTCCTTTGCAAAAACATACAGCGCATACAGGTTTCTCGAAACCCCATACGAAAAATCCAGCGACCGCTGCAGGGCATCCACACCCCGCTGCGCACGCGTTACCGCGCCGCAGAACGCCTCGTAATCACCGTCCGCGAGGCATTCCAGCGCATCGTTTAAATATGTTAACGTAATCTCATAGGTCACCACGACAAGACCACTGCGGTTCGACTGGCTGATCCGTCTGGTAAAATCCTGAATCTGATCCTGCTTCATAATGCCCTTCCTTTATTTACTGCAGCAGCTGAAGCACGGACTGCGGCAAATCATTCGCCTGCGCCAATACTGCCGTACCGGCCTGCTGCAGCACCGTATTCTTTGTATATTCGGTCATTTCCTCCGCCATATCCACATCGGCAATCCGGGAAAGCGCGCTGGTCATATCCTCCTCGGAGGCATCCAGGCTGTCAATGGCGTGCTCCAGCCGGTTCTGATACGCGCCGATTCCGGAACGGACGGAATTTGCCGTCTGAAGCGCCCCGTCCAGCGTCGTAATTGCCCTTCCGCCGCCGTTGACCTTTGTCACGTCTACCTCGTCCAGATAAAGCGTCTCGCTGGAAACCCTCGGGATGCGGACCTCCATCGTCTGATGCTCATTTGCTCCAATTTGAAGCGTCATGGATCCCAGATCCGTCACCTCAATATTGAGCTCGCCCTCCAGGCCGGGCTCTATCATAAATTCCATTTCAAAGCCGCCCATGTCCGTCACCTTAAAGCGGTTGCCGTCTGCCAAAAACGTTGCCTGCGGACCAAACTCAGAGTCCAGGTTTAACTCTACGTCCGCATCTGCCCCGGCCGTCGTAATCGCGCCTGCCAGGCCAAAATAGCTGGCCAGTGCGTCGTTGCTGCATGAAATATCCACAGAGGTCTCATAGCCGTACCGATTCGTTACAAATGCCAGGGAATCCCCGAATGCAAAGGACTGCTCTAAGGCCTGGTAGCCGCCGGTGGACGGATATGCCTCATAATCCTGAATTGCCCCCGGCTCTACCACCATCAGGCTGACGTCCGCAAGCTCTGCGCCCCGCCTTAATTTCTCAAATACGCTGGAAGCGTCTTCTCCTTCAGATATTGCGATCTCCATACCGTTGATAATCACCGAGCCCTCCGGTATCGTACCGGTGCTCATCGTGATCATGGCCGTGGACTGGGTTGCCGCAGCATTGATCGTCATCTGATAATCGCCGGTGCCCACGGCATTTGAAATTGCCATTCTCGAAACGCCTTCCGCATACACACGGGTATCGGAGGTCCCGTCTAATAATTTCTTCGTATTGTATTCCGTATCTCTGGAAATGCGGTCTACCTCTTCCCGCAGTGATGCGATTTCCTCCTGGATCACCTGCCGATCCTCTAACTGGTTTGAATCGCTCGCCGCCTGCACGGATAACTCGCGCATTCTCTGCAGCATACTGGTAATCTCACCCAAAGCGGAATCCGCGATCTGCAGTACGCTTACGCCGTTCGACGCATTCTCACTTGCCTTTCCCAGGCCGTCAATCTGTGCCTGCATCTTGTTGCTGATCGCCATTCCGGCCGGATCGTCCTTTGCATGATTGATCTTAAGACCCGATGAAAGACGCTCTACACAGGAAGCAAGGCTGTTCTCTGTCCGCAATAACTGCGCGTTTGAAATAACTGCTGCCATATTGTGATTAATTTTCATAGTGTTCCCTTCCTATCCTCTCCTGCGTCCCTGCAATGTTGCTACATCCTTGTAATTTTTACAGTGCTCTTATTTTTATATCGACCTAAAATTCCAGTTCCTTAACATTTTCAATAAAGCTCTTTGCAATTTTGTAAAGCCTTGCGGTCTGTACCTCGTATGCCTCGCTTTCAGGGTCCTCCTGCTGCCGGGGTACGTTCAGATTATTGGAAAAGCGTGTGAAATTCAGCCGCTCCACATGCGTTACCTGTAAATCTCCCTCATCCTCTCCGAAGCCCTTTGTCACCTCCTGCATCCGTCCCTCCAAAAGCGTCTTCGTCTCCCTGCGGTCTACTGCCACATATCCGGAGACACCCTGCTCCTTCGCTTCGATACAGGCGGCTACTTTTCCTGATTTTGCGGTTTCAAACATGATTTCCACCATGCCCTTTTTCTTTGTGCCGCGGACAATCTTTAAGGACAGATTCGTCACCTCCCCGCCGACCAAAACCGGAATGGTGTACTCTTCCTCCTTTGCAAGCCGCCCTGCAATGGAAAGCTGCGCATTCATCAGCTTAAGCTCCCGGATATCCATACTCGAAATAGGCTCCTCATCTGATATCATGGTTTTCATTACATTCTCGGCGGTTTCCGCCAGCGCCTCCTGCGCAGCCGCCATCTCCTTCGGCGTCTTTAAGGCGTTGGCAAAGCGGTTTAGAATTTCCTCTTTGATGGCCTCAAAATCAACCTTTTCCCCGGAAAAGACCTCGTCGCTGTTAAACATTCTGGAAAAAACCTGATTACGCCTGTTCAAAAGGCGGTTCGCCGCCAGGATATGGCTGACGGTGGCCGGAAGCTCATAACGTGACAGGAAACGGTATACCTCCTCGTCCGCGCAGGCCGCCTGCTTAAGCTCATCAAGCTGTGCCCTTGCATAGGCGCCGTCTAACGCTTCCTTCTGCTCCCCGGCTTCTTCGGCATATTCTTCAAGCGCCTGCTTTAACTGCTCCGGCGTATACTGCTCCCAGTCCGGGCCCTCTAACAGCTTTTTCATCGTAACCGGCGTCAGCGTTTCCATGACATCCTTCATGCAATCGGCCTGATAAGCCGTTTCAATCTGATCCGTAATAGATTTCGTCCCCGTTTCGGCCGGATCCACGCCTGCAAAATCATCGTCTACCGTATAGTCCATACCGCCTTTTTTTGCACTCCGCACGGCCATTAGCAGGTTGCGCATCGTAAATTCGGCCCCCTGGCTGACCAGCGCGCCGATCACAGCTCCGTCCGTCTTTTCAATCTGATTCATCAAACGGTAAACTCCGATAAACGACTCACGCTCTTCCGGTGAAATTCCATGGCTCTGCTCCAGCTTCCACAGATATTCACTGAACCGCTCCGTATCCGCATCCTGATGCTCGGCGCGGATGGCCTCTGCCTGCCGGTTCAGCTCTTCCAGATTCAGATCCAACGGATTGCTGCCCTGCCGGATAAGCTCCCGCACCGTACCCGGCGTCAGATTCGCAAAGGTCCGCTGCACGCGTTCGTCCGCCGCCTTCATCGAAAGCACCGACTCTTCGGTAATCTCAAGGCTGTTATACGCCAGAATCCGCACGGCGCGCTGATTCGCCTCGTTTGCCTCCATCCCCAGATCCGTAAGGATATCTCCCACATTGGCAAATGCCTTCTGGATCGAATCTCCCAAATCACGCCTCGGCGCAGTCATCAGCGTCTCATAGCGCTCTCCTGCCTTCTCAAGCTCCGCCTTCAGCCGGCTGCCCGCCTCATGCAGCTCGTTTACCGTATCCAGGCTCCGCGGCAGTCCCAGTACATAAGCCGGCATCTGCTTCAAATCCGATACCTTTTGGGAGGCTTCCTCGAATAATGCCGTCATGGACGCATCCGCTGCGCGCCCCTTCTCCTGCAGCAGCGCGGCGTAATAATTCTGCTCCTGCTCCTTTAGCTGCTCCACCAATGCCTCCAGCGGCCTGGTGTCAATTGCAATTCCCTGCTTCAACAGCGCACGGTTCGCCTCCGTCGTCATCAGAAGGCGCGTTTCCTCCAGCACGCGCTTCGCGGTTAAAAAGGTAATCGGCACGTCTGCCGCCGCTCCCTGCGCTCCGTTAGCCCGGACTGTGCCGGCAGCAGCCGTCCCTGGGGCTGCTTTTGCATCCTGTATACCCGTCGCTTTTGCCGTTCCATCCGGTACGCCCGGCAGCTCTGCCGCCGCGCTGCCTGCGCCCGCAGCCGCTCCTGTACCCGATACGCCCGCTCCCGGCTGGCCGCCTGCAGCCACTCCTGCCGCGCCAATGCCCGTTCCCGCCGTGCCGATGCCCGCTCCCGGCTGGCCAGCAGCCACTCCGTCCGCAGCCGCTCCTGCCGTGCCGATGCCTGCTCCCGGCTGGCCTGTGTTCTGCACGCCTCCTGCGGCGGCCAGAGTCTCTCCTTCTTGAATCACACGGTTCACCGCCGCCCAATCCATCTTCCCCTGCTTACGCAGCTGCGCCGCATATTCCAGATTCTCTACCGTAAGCTCCAGCCGATTCGCCGCCAGATAAGCCAGATCCTCATCGGTCGCCTCGGTTACAATTTCCACGGCATGCTCCGCCTGCGCCGTAACCGAATACTCCGGCAGAAGCATCGCATCCTTCGGCCTGCCTCCCTCCAAAACCGCCACGGCAATTGCCTCCGCCACCTCGCTCCCGTCCATCGGAAGCGTAAGCCCGTGAAGCTTCTGCATATATGTAAACTGCTCCGCCGTAAACGCGATCCCGTTTTTGATCATCCACGCGCTATCCGAAACCGTCTGCTCGCTGACCTTTTCTCCCGCCTCCGTAATCACCTTCTCAATCTGCCCCCGCAGCGCCTCAATATCCACCGCCTCCTCTTCGGCATGCGGCGCCGCCGCATTTACCGCCGACTGCGCCATATAAAGGTTCGCAACACTTGGCGCCAGACGGTTATCCAGCATATATTTGATAGCATCCTTCGAAAGGGGCTCTAACTCCTCCGCCTGCCTGTAGGCCTCTAAGCCCTCCGACAGATTTTCCTGCGTATCCGGCAGATCCGCCGCCTCAAAGCACTGCACGAGCTGATTCACTGCAATCACGCTGCCGCCGATGGCCTCAAGCTGCTCCCTTGTCAGCTCCCCGCCCATATTCGATACGTCCACTCCCGCCTTTGCAAGCTGCACCTTAATCTTATCTATGACGGTCACAAGCGTATCCGCATCCATATCCTTTACCGGAAAGCCTTCCTCCTGCGCCTTGCGGTAATCCTCCGGCGTCATCGTATTCGACATCACGGCCATCTGATTTTTTTTGTCCCGCACCGCCATCTGGCTGTCTATTTTTTCCTCAAATTCCTCCACTGCGCTCCGCTGCGACAGCTCCTCCTTATCATACCCGGCCTGCCCCACGCGGACAGATTTCCCGAGTGCATCTGCCTTCGCGGCAGCAGTACGCGCAAAGGATACCGATGCCTTCGCCTTTGCAAAGGGCTTTTCGTTTTGTACGGCCTGTTCCAACAGGGCGCTATTTTCTATCTTCATGCTGTTTCCTTCTTCCTGATGTTAAAATTACCGTTTTGGCTCCATTAAATAGTATGTCGGTTATTTTTGCGGAAAAATAAAGGGATGTGCTTTGATTTCGGTGCAATTAAGGTGTGAAAAACCGTACTGTTGCTTTGCTTCCTTCGGATCCTCCGGCACGCTCCCGCTCCCTCTTTCAAATGAAAATATTGAAAGAGCTTTGCCAAGCAGTTATAATGGAATATAGTAAAATGCCAGCGTTACGAAAGGTTTTTGATATTTTTTGCACCCGATCTGGTAGCGGAGGTTTTGTCCCCCAGCACTGCCAAAAATGACCGGGGCTACAAAAAGGATCTATACGAAGCTGCAGGCGTCAGGAAATACTGGATCGTAGATCCTGCCATACGTTCCATAG
>CANDKL010000074.1 GCA_947385255.1 uncultured Roseburia sp.
TACACAGTAGAGAACACTCTTTCCCTACACGACGCTCTTCCGATCTGGGCAGTCGATCACGCCCTTTAAGAGCATCAAAAATTCCGGGATGACCTCTTTGATGTTATCCGCTACAAATACCTGGTTGTTATAAAGCTTAATGGTGCCTTCGATGGAATCGTATTCCGTATTGATTTTCGGGAAGTAAAGAATTCCCTTTAGATTGAACGGGTAATCCATGTTCAGGTGGATCCAGAACAGCGGTTCCTTGTAATCCATGAATACCTTGCGGTAGAAGGCCTTGTACTCCTCCTCGGTGCAGTCCTTTGGCGTTTTGCCCCAGAGCGGTGTGGTATCGTTTAACGGAACCGGACGTTTTACGATTTTTAATTTTTCTTTTTTCGGGGAAACCTCTACGATTTCTTTTTCGCCGTTTTCATTTTCCTTTTCTTCTGTTTTGGCTTCCTCAATAATGGTTTCTACAACGGTATCCGTGTCCAGCTTATCCGCCGGATCGATGGTTTCATATTCGGGCTCGGCGTTTGCTTTCTTTAAGAAAATTTCGGTCGGCATGAACGAGCAGTATTTTTCAATGACTTCTCTTGCGCGGTATTCATTGGCAAATTCCAGGCAGTCCTCGTTTAAAAAGAGGGTGATTTTGGTACCTACGCCTTCCTTGATTCCGTCGGTCATGGAGAATTCCGTACCGCCGTCGCATTCCCAGTGCACCGCGGAAGCGTCCTTCTGATAGGACAGCGTGTCGATGTGTACGGCGTCCGCAACCATGAAAGCGGAATAGAAGCCCAGTCCGAAATGGCCGATGATCTGATCGTCGTTCGCCTTGTCCTTGTATTTTTCCAGAAAGTCGTTTGCGCCGGAGAAGGCGATTTGGTTGATGTATTCCTCCACCTCGTCAGCGGTCATGCCCAGGCCGTTATCGGTAAAGGACAAGGTCTTTGCATCCGGATCCACTTCAATTTCCACCTTTGGCTTGTAGTCCTCCGGAAGCTCGTATTCGCCCATCATATCCAGCTTCTTTAATTTTGTAATGGCGTCGCAGCCATTGGAAATCAGCTCGCGGTAAAAGATGTCGTGATCGGAATAAAGCCATTTCTTAATGACGGGAAAAATATTTTCGCTGTTGATTGATAAATTACCATGTTTGTCTGCCATTTGCTAACACTCCTTTTCCTGATATTCTGTTTTCGTGGTTTCCGGAGGCAGTCAGCACGGCAGCCATGCCCCCGGCGGGGTCTTTGATTTCTCATGAAATACATATTATAACGCAGAATTTGAAAAGTCAATAGAAAATTAGCACTCTTTTCAAATGAGTGCTAACAAAAAACGTGGAAGCTTGAAAAATCAAGGAATGCAAGATTTATTAAAAGTTTATAAAGTCTACTTGACCGGAATTGTATTCAAGGTTATAGTTTAAGGGAAGGGTGTGAATGAATATGATAATACTGAAGACGAATTCAGAAATGAAAATAACCTTTGAACGGCTGATAAAAACGATGAAGGAACCGGTAGAGTGGTCGGGTCAGTTTGTGATTGTGGGGGATTATCTGATTCTTCATGGAAGGGTGCGTTCCTTGTTCTTTAATTTTGAAAGCCGGAAGGTGCTTACAAATATAATAGAGATTCCGGTCAATGAAGAAGCAGTGGTGGATATCCAGGATCACACGAAGGTGCAGAATGTATTAAACCTGGTGCTGTATGCATTTGGAAAATGGGGGCTTATCCGGGGGGTCAAGGTGGATCAGGATTATGCGGAGCTGAATACGCTTTTTAACAGCGTGTTAAGGGAGCTTTCGATCGAACCGGGGTATACGCGGGAGAATTTTCGTTTTTTCTGCAACGGGGTCCGTCTGAGTTATGAGGATGTGGTGCAGTATGCCATTGACGCGGAAGAGGATCGGGGAATTTTGCCGCCGGAGGAGCCGGGAGAGTCCGGCGGCCTGTGGCACAAGCTGATCTGGAAGCGCCAGAGGGCGTCGTTTCCGCAAAAGGAGACGACGTTTGAGGAACGGCAGAAGGACAGGCTGGGAAACAACTTTTATATGGTAGGCTTCCAATGTCCCAGGTGCAGAAATCCGCTGCATATGACGGTATTTCCGGTCGGCGGGGAATTTCGGATCGAAACGCCGGAGGGCGGCGTATTTTTGGCGCGGGCATATACCTGCAGCCAGTGCGGCTGCTTTTATACCCCGACCCCCGAGAGGCTTCTGGCAGAGGGCGATGTCTATGTGATGGATTTTGCCGGAGATCAGCGTGCGTACGGCGATTATCTGGAGCTTTTGGGGCGGGCCGGGGACCGTGTGTCCAACTACAGGTTTAACGAATACGAGGCCATGCGCCGGCGCAGAGAGCAATCGCGGACGGACAGCGGAGAGGAGTCCTTAGAGGAACTCTGTAACCATATGGAAAGGCTGTCCGACGAGAAGCTGTCGTATATTGCGGAGAAGATGCAGGAGGGCTTTTATCCGGTCCGGAGCGTGCAGTGGCTGGAGGGTACGGTTCAGCGCGAGGTCAAGAAGCGGCGGATTGATCCGGCGAAGCCGCGGAAGGCGCATGCCGGCAAAACGCAGAGGGGAATTGCTTCGGCCGCCGAGCGGCAGCTTCCTGCAGTAAGCGAAACGGCAGCATCCGAAGGAGTCCGGCGGCAAAGAGGTGCGAAGGGAGCGCAGCCAAAGGAGATACCTGCGACGAGGCGGGAGGCCGCCCAGAAGCGCTACAAGGCAAAATGCGGCATACTGGACCGTCTTTCCCACGAGCAGGTTGCCGATCTGAAAAAAGAGCTGATACGGGATACCAGTCTGTATGACGAGGAGAAAAAGCCGTATTTAAACGCAATCGAAAAGAAGGAGCAGCAGCATTTAAAACACTATATCCAGAAGCTGGCGGCCGGCTGCGGCGGGCAGAGCTATGCAAAAATACGGCGCGTGACAGAGGAGATTGAACGGACGGCTCTTCCGGAGGAGGAAAAGGCGCCCGTGCTGGAGCCGCTTTATAAAGAACGGCGCCGGCAAGGAGAAGCCGAGGTTGCGGCTCTGGTGCAGAAAATGCCGGATCACATGGATATGAAGCAGTACCGCGACTATGTGAAGCGCCTCCGCAGCTATCGGGATGTCGACCTGTCTCCGTATGAGAAGCTTTTGGGCGAAAGAATGCAGAAGGCGCAGAGACAGGAAATTAACCACATCATACGCCATGCCCGTGTAACGGACCGGCAGGGGCTTACGGATTTGATGGAGCGCTTAAACGGGAAGTTTGACAGGGAAATCTTAGAGCCTTATATGGAGCGGATACAGGAAAAGCTGCGTGTGGTAGATGAGCAGGCCATTGAGGAAATCTGCGGCAATCCCATGCAGATGACGGCAGACGACGTCCTGGAGGCTTACCGGAAGATAGAGGCAGGCGTATTTTTGCCCGAATTAAAGACAAATGCGCTGGAAATGTTAAAGAAACGCCTGGTGAAGCTAAAGACCGATGAGTGCGAGCTGTTGGTACATAAGCTTTCGGACAATTTAAAAGAGCGTATTAAGGAATATGACCGGTATCATTATTATCCGGCCAGAAGGATTCTTTTGAAGGAGGCGGAGCCGGAGGAAACGCAGATCATCGAATATGCCATGGGCACCTATGGGACTACCTGCGGGGAGTTTGAATATCCGATCCTGGTTATAGATACCTCCAGGGACCGTTCCGGCAAGGAAGGCATGATATTGACGCCGGAGCATCTGTTTTTCCGCACGATGATGAATGCTTATGTGTTAGACATTGAGGATATCAAACGGATTCATACGCAGAGCGGATTTTTCAATACGGGGCTTTCGGCAGAGCTTCTGGACGGAACGAGGATGAAACTTCCCTATGCGGTAGAAAAACGTGAGCTTACCGCCTGGGGGAACTGCTTAGAGGAGTTTATCCGTTACCTGCAGGAGAAGCCGGAGTCGAGGAAGCTGCCGTACCTTTCGCAGGAAAAGCATGAGACGATCTGCTGCTTCCGGTGCGGATTCAGCTACAAGGGCGGCAACGTGTGCCCGAAATGCGGTTACAAAATGAATCAATGATAATATTGATAAAAAACAATAAAAAATGTCCTGTGGATTTTACCTGCAGGACGTTTTTTATAATTCTGAAATACAGGCGTTCCTGGTTTTTTTAAAAGCAAAACGGCAAAAATGAGTGACGAATTCATACAGAATTGTTACAATAAAGAAAACGGCAGCAGGGAGGGTGGAAAAATTGACAGGAAACAGAAAAAAGAAGCTTCCTATCGGAATAGAAGATTTTAAGGAAATCATGACAGAAGGCTTTTACTATGCAGACAAGACAGGTCTGATCCGGGAGTTGCTTTCAAATTGGGGAAAAGTAAACCTGTTTACACGTCCAAGGCGTTTTGGGAAATCCCTGAATATGAGCATGCTAAAGTATTTTTTTGATATAGAAGGGGATCCGGAAATTTTTCAGGGGCTTGCAATCGCAGAGGAAACAGAACTGTGCAGACAGTACATGGGCCAATACCCGGTCATATCCCTGTCATTAAAGGGCGTGAATGGGATGGATTTTGAAAGCGCATATTTCATGCTGTGTTCCGTGGTTGGGAAAGAAGCGCTGCGGTTCCAGTTCCTGGCCGAAAGCGGGCGTCTGACGGACAGAGAAAGAAAGTTGTATGAACAGCTGGTAAAAGTGGGCGGACAGGGAGAGGAGCTGTTTCTATTGAAGCAGTCTACATTGGAGGAAAGCCTGCATACGCTGTCTATGCTGCTTGATAAGCATTACGGCCAGAAGGTCATCCTTCTGATAGACGAGTATGACGTGCCGCTGGCAAAAGCATTTGATCAGGGGTATTATGACGAAATGATAATGCTAATCCGAAATTTCCTCGGCCAGGCATTAAAGACCAACTCGAGCCTGAAATTTGCCGTGCTGACGGGCTGTATGCGCATCTCCAGGGAGAGCATCTTTACCGGTTTAAATAATTTGCGCGTATTCTCTATCATGGACGTAAGCTTCCATGAATATTTCGGCTTTACCGACAGCGAAGTGAAAGACATGCTGGGATATTACGGCTTAACGGAGAATTATCCTGCCATAAAGGACTGGTACGACGGGTATCAGTTCGGGAATGTAGAAGCTTACTGCCCTTGGGATGTCATTAATTATTGTTATGATCTGCGTGCAGACAGTGGGAAAAAGCCGCAGAACTACTGGTCGAATACCAGCGGAAACGACGTGGTAAGGCGCTTTATCCGGCAGGCAGATACTGCTCTTATCAAACGGGAAATTGAGCAGTTGGTGGCCGGGGAATCGGTTGCAAAGGAGATCCATCCGGAGCTGACCTACCGGGATATGTACCGCTCCATCGAAAATATTTGGAGCGTTTTATTTGCCACCGGGTATTTGACGAAACGGGGCTCATCGGATGGAAAAACAGTAAGCCTTGTAATCCCCAACCGTGAAATCCGTGAAATCTATACGGAGCAGATTATGGCTTATTTTAAAGAAGGTGTGAAAGAGAACAGGGAAACGCTGAATCGATTTTGTGAAGCATTAGAGAGTGGGAACGAGGAAAGTGTGGAGAAACAGTTTCAGGAATATCTTAGAAAAACCATCAGCATCCGCGATACCTTTGTAAGGAAGCATTTAAAGGAGAATTTCTACCATGGAATCTTAATCGGTATCTTAGGCTGCCTGGACGGCTGGATTATTTCCTCTAACAAAGAAGCCGGAGATGGCTACAGCGATATCGTACTGGAATCCGCGGACGGCGGAGCGGGTATCATCATTGAGGTGAAATACGCGCATGACGGCGATCTGGAAAAAGGCTGCAAAGAAGCGGTGGAACAAATCGCAAAGAACAATTATGAGGGAGGATTGTATGGGGAAGAGGTCGAAAAGGTCTTGAAATACGGGATCGCGTGCTATAAAAAACGCTGTAAAGTGCAGGTGGTGTAAACGGAAAACGGTTCGGATGCTGCCGTTTGCGGCGGGGAATTGTTTTTCCAAAAGCGAGCGTGCCGGAAGCTCCGCAGGAAGCGGACTTAAGCTGGTGATCAATAAAACCCATAAATACGGCGAAGAGCATCCAACTGCAAAGGCCTGAATTTCACAACCGTTCCGGTACATCTGCCGTTACAGATATCGGGCCATAATAATACATATAGAAACTGCTGCGCAATAAAGCAGTATGCGCTTTGCCGCAGCTCATCGGTTCAGCCAATGGATTTGTGCAGCAGCTTTTCATGATCCGACATCTGTAACAGCAGATACACCTGAAAGCTTGTGAAATACAGTTCTTTGCAGGGGAGACTGTCTGAAAACTCAAATAGTGCAATAATTTTCCCCACTGGGGGAGACAGTATTTGCCGAAAACCAGCCCAAGGCAGAACTCCCTTTTGGAAAAATAATTTTCCCGCCTCGTGAAAAGCAACCAAATTATTACGATTATGACGCAATTTTTGGGGCACATCTTATATCCGCAGAATGAATATGTTAGAATACATGAAAAGCAGGTAAGTAAACAGGTAAAATCATTCAAAAAGGGTTGACGGGGATGCGGATTCACAGGATATTTTTGCAGAGCAGAGCAGATAAATATTGTGCTTATTTAATGATGGTTTTTATAGGGTAAGTTGCCCTGTGGCATGAGCGGCAGACACACGGACAGAGGTGTCTGCCATCCATGCCACAGGGCTTTTTGCGTGGATAACAGATAGAGGAGGAAAGGGATAAATGGCCAGGCAGGGAAAAAAGTATACATATCTGTTACTGGAGAAAGTATCCGCAGGCTATCTAATGGTGATGCTGCTGGGTTTCCCATTGTTTTATCACAATAATTATATTGATATCGTACAGGCAAAGAAAAATTTCTTTTTAACAGCAACTATGGTTTATGCTGCGGCCTGTCTGATCCTTGTTTTTTTAGGGCGTAAAAAAATTCAGGTGTGGGAAAGGCATGTGCCAGAGAAGCAGGAAGGGAAAGAGAGGATACATGCGTGGATAGAAAGCCTTAGATTAGACAGCACGGATCTCTTTGCCGGTATATTTGCGGCAGGGCTGTTGGTTAGTACTGTTTTTGCCCAGGATCGGGCGGATGCATGGCGGGGACTCCACGGGAGGCAGATGGGAGCGGCCGTTATGCTCGCATGTATTATGGCGTATGCGCTGCTGTCGCGCTATACCAGGATTACTCAGGCGGAACTTTGGGCATATCTGTTGGGCAGCAGTGCAGTATATGTGCTTGGCATTTGCAATACGTTTCAGGTAGATTTACTGCAGATGAAGGAGAATCTGGCGCCGGAGGAGCATTATTTTTTCATTGGGACAATGGGAAATCTGAATGTATCTGCCGGTTTTATGGCAATTATGGTTCCGGCTGGTATGGCTCTTTTTTACTATGCCAGAGAGCGTTTTTCGAAAGTGGTTTATAGCGGTTATCTGTTTCTGGGATTTACGGCGATGCTTTGCTGCAGATGCGACACGGCGGTTGTGTGCGCCGCAGCTGCGTTTCTGGCCGTATACTGGCCTGCGTTTGTTTCGGAAGGAGGGATGAAAAAGGCACAGCAGATGTTTGGGCTGTGGATTGCGGCTTCAGCGGCGGTGGCTTTTTTGCGTGTGGCTTTTGCCGGGCGGGTTTATGCGTTTGATGGGATTGGCCTGTTTACAGTTTCATGGGAGATGATTGCGGGGGAGCTGCTTTTATGGGGAGCTTTGCAGCTGTATACGCGGTGTGCCTGGAAAGTTGGGGAACCAAACAGGATGTGTGTAAGGCGGATTTTGTATGGTACACTGGCGGCTTTGGCGGCGGCAGTGATTGCTGTGGTTCTGGTAAAAAGCGCTGGCGGTGCACGGACAGATAACAGTATTTGGGGGAATCTGAAAATTACGGATGAATCCGGCAATAACCGTGGATATATCTGAATGAGGAGTGCAGAGGCATATTGGGGTGCGCCTGTGCTGCGGAAGCTGTTTGGGTATGGGATGAACCAGTTTCCGGTGTTTATTGAGGCTTATGGACAGGAAATGGCCGAACGGTATCAGGCAGTATTTATAGACGCGCACAATGAATTTCTGCAGATGCTGGCTTCGTTTTTTGCGCAGGGAATTACAAACAGCCAGCAGGTATTTACGACGCCGCTGTATTTTGTGTTTTTGGGAATGTTGGGAAGGTGGCAGCGGGATGTGCGGATGAGGGATGGGGAATTGGTTATGAAATAAAGGCCTGCAGGGATTTAAATATTATTTGTCAAGTAACATCTTTTCCAGCATTTCCGTGTCAATATTATAGGAGGATAATTTAACCTTTACGATTGCAAGCTGGAATTCAAGTTCTTTATTGGTTCCTGTTTCGGCTGCTTTGATCCGTAGTAAGTCGGTATATTTGTCAATGAGATTTTGTTTTACTTCCTCTTCTGTCATATATCCCTGCTTTCTACCCCGCAAGCCCTTATTTCATAATCAGTATATGGCTGGATGCCTGCAGGCGAATCTGGCCTGCAAGGTTTCTTTGCAGCTATATCATATCATATCCGGCGTAAGGCCGCAATAAAAAAGCTGTGTCTTAAAATCGGATGGATGGGAGGTGGTATTAAATTTTTTGGCGCAGGTGCACGTATCAGGAAATGCAGCCGGCGCACGGCATTGAGACACATTTTTGAAAATTTTATATTGGACAAACAAAATTTACAGATTTTTAGAAGGGAGAATGAAAAAATGGAGTTAAAGAAATTGGATTTAAAAAGCTGTAGGAGTTGGCTGGCGGTGTTGTTGGCAGCGGCAATGCTTGTGACAATGCCGGGGACGTCTGCGTTGGCGGAAACGGCGGACAGGGAAATGCCGTACAATCCGGTGCATTATTGTACGGAGGAAAATGGCAGCACGGATATTACAGATTGGAGTTATGTGTATTTTGGCAGCTATCCACAGACGGAGATTGCAGGGAGTGCGCTGACAGCGAAGATTACGGGGGCTTCTTATGACGGCAATGGAGACGCGTGGGTTGACGGGGTGAAATACCGCCGGATCAGTAAACGTGACGCTAATAATGACTATTATTTTGGAGATAGTACCTACCGTTATTTTAAATGGGAAAAAATTAAATGGAGAGTTTTAGACAATAACGGCAGTACTTTATTTGTAATGGCGGATAAGGGGTTGGACTGTAAAGATTATAATGAAGAAGTTACATACATGTCATGGGAAAACTGTACGATACGCAATTGGCTGAATAATGACTTTTACCGGACAGCCTTTGATGGAGGCGAGCAGGGGGCAATTGTAGAGCAGACAGTAGTGAATGAGGAGAGTCCTTGGTCTTGGGGGAATACAGAGAAAGGAAATGACACCAGGGATAAGGTGTTCCTGCTTTCCTGTGGGGAAGCGGTAAGTTCACGTTATGGATTTTGTGAAAACTATGATACAGATTCTGTTGCCAGAGGAGTAAAGGCAAGTGATTATGCATATGCAATGGGAGCTTCCAAATTGGATATTGATATATACAGAGGCAATAGCTGGTGGTGGCTGCGGTCGCCAGGTGCCGATGCGTTTAACGCTGCAGAAGTCAACGGCCATGGGTACGTCTCTAGGGGTGGTTATGCCGTCAACGATGTTAGCGGTGCGTGTGTGCCGGCTTTGCATATTGATCTGTCCTCTGATCTCTGAACACTGGCAGAAAAAGATGAAGATATGGAAACTGTTCTCTTGCGGCTTCTTTACAGAGAGGATGGAGAGTGGACGAACTATGCAGGATATTTTGTAGAAAGGGGAGGAGAGATGAAAGAGATGCTGCCGGACTATCTGCAGGACGGTATTTATCTGAGATGCGCTCAATATTACACAGATGAAACGTTAAGTACTCCGTTTGACAGGAATCAGGTTATTTCAAAAGATACAACTGTTTATGTTGTTTTAGGGGAACGGTATGTTACCCCACAGAATGGTACGGAAGTGAAACCAGATACAGATAAAGGGCATGAACAGGCGGCTTCTATTACATTATCCAGCAAGTCAGTTACCGTGCCAAAAGGAAAGAGCGTGGCTGTTACAGCCACAATCGCCCCGGCAGGCACAGCGGTTACATGGTCAACCTCTGACGCGTCGATAGTGGAAGTAAAAGACGGCACGATTACAGGCAAGAAAGGAGGTAAAGCGATTATAACGGCACAGGCAAACGGAGTAAAAGCAGAATGTGAGGTTACAGTAGCAGAGGTATCTCTGAATGTAAAATCCACTGTACTGCAGACCGGAACCTCTTCTTCGGCTCTTCAAATAAAGCGCAAAAAAGCTGACACTGAAAAAAGGAAAGAGCGTAAGGCTGATTGTAACAAGGAATCCGATTACGGCATCAGAGAAACTCACCTGGGCTTCTTCAAATAAAGCAGTAGCCACAGTGGATAAAAAAGGCCTGGTGAAAGCCAGGAAGAAGGGGAAAACGAAAATCACGGTGAAATCCGGCAATGGAAAAAAAGCCGTGTGTGCCGTTACGGTGAAATAGAGATATTCCCGGAGATGTTCAAAATGCAGGCATCTCCGGGATTTTTATGGACAAAACGACAAAAAACAGGTGACGGATCCGCATAAAATTGCTAGAATAATAAAAACAGAGGTAAAGAGGGTGGAGAAAATTGAAGGAAAGCAAAAAAAGAAGCTGCCTATCGGGATAGACGATTTTGAAAAGTTGCGCCAGGATGAATTTTACTATGTGGACAAGACGGGCCTGATTCGAGATCTGCTTGAGAATTGGGGAGAAGTAAACCTCTTTACACGCCCAAGGCGTTTTGGGAAATCCCTGAATATGAGTATGCTAAAGAGTTTTTTTGATATAGAGGGAAATCAGAAGATTTTTAAGGGTCTTGCAATCGCAGAAGAAACAGAGCTATGCGAAAGGTATATGGGTAAATATCCTGTAATATCCATTACTTTAAAAGGAGTAAATGGGATGGATTTTAAAAGTGCATATTCCATGCTGTGCTCCGTGGTTGGGAAAGAAGCGCTGCGGTTCCAGTTTCTGGCCGAAAGCGGTCGACTGACGGACAGGGAAAGAAAACTGTATGAGCAGTTGGCAGAAGTGGGTGGGCAGGGAGAGGAGCTGTTTCTAATGAAGCAGTCCACATTAGAGGAAAGCCTGCAGACGCTGTCCATGCTGCTTGATAAGCATTACGGCCAGAAGGTCATCATTCTGATAGACGAGTATGACGTGCCGCTGGCAAAAGCATTTGACCAGGGCTATTATGACGAGATGATAACTCTGATCTGAAATTTTCTCGGTCAGGTGTTAAAGACAAATCCAAGTTTGAAATTTGCCGTGCTGACGGGCTGTATGCGCATCTCCAAGGAGAGCATCTTTACAGATC
>CANDKL010000075.1 GCA_947385255.1 uncultured Roseburia sp.
GATATGAGGCTGTGACTGGAGTTCAGACGTGTGCTCTTCCGATCTCTTCGGCATCATTGTTTTTTTGCTTTGGGCCAAAGCAACCGCCTTTTCTGCCGCCTTCTGGATTCCGGTTCCCTTTAAGGCGGAAATCTGTACGACCTCGCAGCCCAGCCTTTTCCCAAGCAGATCCATCTGTATCTGATCCTTGTTTTTTTCTACCAAATCCATCATGTTGACGGCCATGACGACCGGAATGCCAAGCTCCAAAAGCTGCGTGGTCAAATACAGATTACGCTCAATATTGGTACCGTCTACGATATTGATGATAGCGTCAGGGCGTTCCCCAATGAGATAATTCCGCGCCACAACCTCCTCCAATGTATACGGGGAAAGGGAATAAATACCGGGCAAATCCATAATCACCACATTCTTGTGTCCTTTGAGCTTCCCTTCCTTTTTTTCAACCGTTACCCCCGGCCAGTTTCCCACAAACTGATTGGAACCGGTCAGCGCATTGAATAATGTTGTTTTACCGCTGTTGGGATTGCCGGCTAATGCAATTTTTACTTCCATATTTTCTGCTCCTCTCATCTAACAATTGGCCTTGGCTAACTTATGTATGCAGCTCCTTATAATAATTAGTTAGCGCTAACTCCTGGACAAAAAAAATTATTCCACTGTAATCATTTCCGCATCTGCTTTACGCAGGGACAGCTCATAGCCGCGGACGGTTATTTCGATCGGATCGCCGAGCGGCGCAACCTTCCGGACAAATATATCCACTCCCTTCGTGATTCCCATATCCATAATACGCCGTTTCACAGGGCCTTCCCCGGAAAGCCTTTTAACGGTTACGGTTTTGCCGCATTCCACTTCTTTTAATGTTTTCATATCTGATTCTCCTTTTCATTTACACCATAATCTTATTTGCCATATCCTTTCCGATGGCTACGCGTGAATCCTTCACATTTACAATCATATTCCCGGCGATTTCAGATACCACGGTTACGGAACCGCCGATGACAAAGCCCAGGTTCTCCAGAAAACGGCGTGTTTCTTCTTTGCCGCCCACCTTTTTTATGACGCTGGGCTCGCCCTCCCTTACCATAGATAACGGCATATACTCATCCTCCCTTACATGAAAAGCTTTTTCTGTTCATATGTTAGTATATGCTAATATCAGTTAGTTGTCAAGAACTTTTTGCGATCGGATCGCACCCTCAAATAAGACGCGTTTCCTTTCTATCATTTCCCCGATCCTCCCGATGTACTGGGAAACCTCCTTGACGTTCTCGCACCGCTCAATGCGCCCGTCGGGATACACCCGTTTTGAAATGCTCCCCGCACCGCAGGCGACTATGGTCTGCACTTCCTCATTGATCAAAATATTGTAAATTCCCTCCTTGCCCGGCTTCGCATATCCGACATTTTCAAAATTCCCCGCCATATTTTTCTGCCGGTACAGATAATACGGCCGAAGGCCCATCCGCTTGGCATAAGCAGCTGTCAAACCAATCGTCTCCCAGGTATTTTCAAATGTAAGCTCCCGGTATTCCTCCCGGAACATATGCAGTCTCGCCGCCCGCTTTAACGCCAGGGAATGTACGGTCAGGCTGTCCGGCGCAAGCGCCTCTACCTGCTGCATCGTTGCTTCTACATCAGAAAGCGTTTCATTCGGCAGCCCTGCAATCAGATCCATATTAATGTTGTCAAAGCCCAGCCTTCTCGCCAGAAGAAAGCTTTCCTTCACCTGCTCCACCGTATGATGCCTCCCGATAATCCGCAGCGTCTCCTCCTTCATTGTCTGCGGATTGATGGAAATCCGGGAAATGCCAAGCTCGCGCAGCACGGCCAGCTTTTCCTCCGTAATGCTGTCCGGCCGTCCCGCTTCCACCGTAAACTCCAGGCAATCCGACAAATCAAAGCTCTCTTTGATTGTTGTAATCAGACGGCGAAGCTGGCCGGGCGTCAGGGTTGTCGGCGTTCCGCCTCCGATATAAACCGCGTTCAGACGCCGATCCGAAAAGCGCCCTGCCGTATAGCGAAGCTCCTGCTCCAGCGCGTCCAGATAGGAATCTACCCGACCCTCCCAAACGCCAAGCGGATAGGAGGGAAAGGAGCAGTACAGGCAGGTGCTTGGGCAGAACGGAATGCCGATGTACAGACTGTAGCCATTTTCGTAATTTATCCTGCCAAGCAGCGCAAGCTCCCGCTTTGCCACCTCAATGCTCAGGCTGATTTTCTCATCCGATGCAAAATATGTCTCCTTCATATAATTGCGGATATAGGCCTCGTCCTTTCCCGCCTCCAGAAACGCCATCGGAATTTTCGTCGGACGGATGCCGGTCAGATCCCCCCAAGGCAGGGTTCTGCCGGTGAAGGCACACAGCATTTGATAATACGTCTGCTTCAGACGGTTTTTTGTCTCCTTCCGATTCGAAAAATCGACCGCCACCGTCTGCGCCTGCACCTCCTTAGATCTGCCCGCTTCTGTTTGATAAAACAGAATCTCTATGCTGTTTTCCAGATAATTCGTGACAATATGAAACGATATCTCCTCCTCTGTTTCCTTTTCTCCGACGCCGACCGATACGGCTTCCGCCGGAAAAAAGGCTTTGACCAAAGAGTGAATATCGTATTCAAAGTCCGCCTGATTCAATTGTACGGTAATCATAATCTCTTCCTATAAAAATGGGTTGTACTGGCGTTCCCAGCCAATCGTGGTTGTCTCGTTGTGCCCCGGGTATACCTTGGTCTGTCCGGGCAGCGGCATGAGCTTCTCCTCGATGGAGCGAAGCAGCACCGACGCGCTTCCTCCCGGAAAATCGGTTCTGCCCACGGACTGGCAAAACAGCGTATCTCCTGCAAACAGCGCCTGCTCCTTTTCCATATAATAGCAGCAGCCGCCCCTGGTATGTCCCGGCGTGTGCAGCACCTTTATGGAAAAGCCCGCCAAATCCAGAAGGTCGCCGTCCTTCACATAGATATCCGCATGAAATACGGCGCCGCGCTGCCCCATCATGCCACAGAGATTGATTTCCGGAGATTCTAACGTCTCCTGCTCGTGCTCCTCTGCATAAATCGGAACCGAAAATTCCTTCGCCAGCGCTTCTGCCGCCGACGCATGATCAAAATGCCCGTGTGTCAAAAGCACGGCCTTCGGCGTTAAGCCCTGTTCCTTCAGCTTCGCCGCCAATTGCGCCGCCGAATCTCCCGGATCGACAATCAGCGCTTCGTTTGTATCCTCGTTTACCGCAAAATAGCAGTTGGTCATCACCGGACCAACCACATACTGTTCTACCCTAAGTCCTGCCATATCTGTTCTCCTGTCAGCCTGTTGTTCGTTCAATATCAATTACACTCTCCACCTGGCGGATTTTATCAATGAGACTGATGAGCTCGCCCCTGCTTTTTACAGAAAAAGAAACCTCAATCGTCGCAATTCCCTGCCTGTTGGTCTTGGAATGGATTCCGCTGATATCAATGCCGCGCTCCGTAAAAATCTTGCTGACATCGACCAAAAGCCCGGTACGGTTATTGCCGAATACCTTAAGCCCCGCATAGTACAGCCCGTTGCCGCCCTCGTCCGCACCGTGCTGCCACTCGGCCTCGATCAGCCGCTCCCGTTCCATATCCGTCAGATGAATAATATTCACACAGTCCGTGCGATGGATGGAAACGCCTCTGCCCCTTGTGACAAAGCCTACAATTTCATCCCCCGGCACCGGGCTGCAGCACTTCGAAAAGTGAACCGCCACATCGTATAAGCCCTTCACAATGATGCCGCTCTCGGACTTCTCCGGGATTTCCTTGGTCCTCCCCTCTCCGGGCAGGGAATCTAAAATATCCTGATCCGTCAGCCTGGTGACGTGATCCTTTTTGTACTCCTCGTACATGCGGTTGACAATCTGGCTCTCCTTTAAGCCGCCGTGCCCTACCGTGGCCAGAGCGGAGTTCCAGTCGTGAAAGCCGTATTTATTCAGGATTTTGTCCTGATATTCCGGCCGGTTGATGTCGGAAAGGTTCAGCCCCTTTGCCTTGCAATACTGGGCAATCAGCTCCTTGCCCCTTAAAATATTCTCTTCCTTGAGCTCGCTGCGGAACCACTGGTTAATCTTATTCTTGGCCTGCGTGCTCTTTACAATCCCCAGCCAGTCACGGCTCGGTCCTCTGGAATTCTGGGAGGTGACAATTTCAATCCGGTCGCCGTTTTGGATTTCATAGTTAATATTCACCAGCTTTCCATTGACCTTTGCGCCGATCATCTTATTCCCGACAGCGGAATGGATGCTGTATGCAAAGTCAATCGGCGTAGATCCGTTCGGCAGGTTCTTAACGTCTCCGGAGGGCGTAAAGCAGAATACGGTATCCGAAAACAAATCCAGATCGCTTTTTAACAGCTTTAAAAACTCTCTGTTATCGGACATCTCCCGCTGCCACTCCAAAATCTGCCGAAGCCAGCTTAACTTCTCCTCCTCCTGATTGGCCGCGCTGACTCCTACCCGCCCCTCTTTATATTTCCAGTGGGCAGCAATCCCGTACTCCGAGGTCCGGTGCATCTCATAGGTACGGATTTGGATTTCAAACGGCTGCCCGTTCGGCCCGATCAGCGTCGTGTGCAGCGACTGGTACATATTCGGCTTGGGCATGGCGATATAGTCCTTAAAACGGCCCGGAATCGGCTTATAAAGCTCATGGATGACGCCAAGCGCCGCATAGCAGTCCTTGACCGAGCCCACGATAATCCGAATGGCAAACAAATCATAAATCTGATCCAGTGTCTTATCCTGATTCACCATTTTTTTATAAATGCTGAAAAAATGCTTCGCCCTTCCGTCCACCTCTGCATGGATGCCGGCCTTTACCATATGCGCTTTCACTTCCCCGACCAGCTGCTGTACATATTCGTCCCGGACGATTTTACGGATGGCGATCTTTTCCACCAGATCGTAATACGCGTCCGGCTCCAGATATTTGAGCGACAGATCGTCCAGCTCCACCTTTACCTTGGAAATGCCGAGGCGCTGCGCAATAGGCGCGTAGATATCCATCGTCTCCCTTGCCTTTTCCTTCTGCTTCTCCGGCTTCATATACCGCAGGGTGCGCATATTGTGCAGACGGTCTGCCAGCTTAATTAAAATCACGCGGATATCCTTGGCCATTGCCAGAAACATCTTCCGAAGGTTCTCCGCCTGCACCTCTACCTTATCCGCCTCATAGGAAAGCTGCCCCAGCTTCGTCACGCCGTCTACTAACAGCGCCACCTCGCTGCCGAACTCCGAAGCAATCTCCTCATCCGTCATAACCGTATCCTCAACCACATCATGCAAAAGGCCGGCAACAATCGTCTCCTTATCCAGCTCCAGCTCCGCCAGAATAATCGCTACACAGAGAGGATGGATAATATACGGCTCCCCGGACTTGCGGACCTGCCCCTTGTGCGCGCTGTCTGCAATGCGGTACGCCTTTTCAATCATGGAAATATCGGTAGACGGATGGTATTTGCGGACGCTTTCAATCAGCTCCGCATACAGCTTTTCCGGCTCTTCAAAATCCTGCGTCTCACGGATATTCCCCTCCATACTGTGAAACTCTTTTTCTGCCCTTTCAATTTGCTCCAACTTTTCCGTAGACATGTCTGCCATATCATCACCGCCATTACATTAGTCTATAATTAGCAAGTATTATAATGAAAAACCGTGTAAATTGCAATATGTAAATGCAAAATAACATGAATGGCAGGGTGGCCGGCGTAATGGAAGCAGGAACCATCCAAACCGTTACAGCCTGCAGACATATTTCCTCATATCCATTCCGTCTCTTACGCAGCCTCCGCAGTCTGTAAATCCCAGCTTCTCGAGCAAAGCCCCAGACGCATGGTTTTCTGCGCGTACAAAGCAATGCAGTAAACAAAAGCCTGGGGCCGCATCGGCGGCATATGCCATAAGCGCCCGGCAAACCTCCTTTGCATAGCCCATTCTCCGCCGGGAGGCCGCAATCCGATAGCCCATTTCCAAAAGCGTTTCTCCATCCAGCGTAAGCAGATGAAATCCGGCCCGGCCAACCAGCTCGTCTGTCATACGATCCTTTATCAGCCACATCCCAAATCCATAAAACCGGTACATATTTTCCATATAAGCCCTGATATACGCCGCTTCCTCTTCCTCAGAAGAAAAAGGCCCCCAGCCATCCTGTCCGGGCGCATCCTTGTACAAATCGTGCAAATCCGGCAAATCCGCAGGCGTCATTTCCCTTAAGAAGCAGCGTTCTGTCTCAAGCACACGCCACGGGATCCCATGCTTACGCTGATAAATCCGTTCCAAAAAAGCATAATCCAGCCCCTCAAGGCCCTCGGCCAGAAGATCCGCTTCGTAAAGCCCCTCGGCCAAAAACGCCGGATTGCGGCAGGCAACGGATGCGGCCAAAGAGCCCGAAAGCTCCTTAAGCGTCAAATCCAGAGAGGTGAGAACGAGCGCCGACTCCGGCAATATGCCCTTTTCCCTCATACAGGAGGCCGGTCCTTCCTCTGTTTCTATTACGGTAATCCCATGCCCTTCCACATCCCTGAAAAGCTGCAAAAGCCCCTCCGCCGGCCTGCCGTTCTGCCAGAGCTCCCGCCTGTTATAAATCAAATACTTCCATTCCGGCATTTGCGTCTTTTCCTTTCCTGTGTTATAATCAGTAGGATCATTTTACCACATCCTAAGGAGGTCAGCCATGAAAAAAATCGGTTCGTTTTTCTTTTGCTTTTTACCGCTGCTTGTCTCTGTCGCACTGCAGATGGCAGCCGCATTCCCTGTCATGGGAATCTGCCTGATCAAGCTGTGCTATTCCTATATTTTTTCCGGCACAAGGATCAGCTATGATCAGCTTGCCCTGCAGCTGAACAGCATATCCCGCGATCCGGCCGTTACCGCCGCGTCGTCGGTTTTGTTTGCCGGATGCGGCATTTTGGTTTTCGGGCTCTGGTATGTCTATCAGTTTGGCGGCGATTTGCGTCAGCCGTCCAGGCTGTTCGCCAGCTCAAAGTTGCTTTTGGGGCTTGTCCTGTTGGTACCGGGGCTGCAGATTTTATCCTCCATTTTAACTACATTTTCTGCCAGCCTGTTTCCGGGCTGGATGGAATTTTATGAAAAGCTGATGGAAAATGCGGGCTTTTCCAATAACAGCCTCTCTCCGCTTTTGATCCTGTATGCGGTTTTGCTGGGACCGATTGAAGAGGAGCTGACCTTTCGGGGCGTTATTTTCTCCTCTGCCAAAAAAGCGCTCCCGTTCTGGGCCGCCAATGTCTTTCAGGCGCTTTTATTCGGGATTTTCCATATGAACCTGATCCAAGGTATTTACGCGTTTTTTATCGGGCTGTTTCTGGGCTTCATTTCCGGCAGGAGCGGTTCCATTTATTTTTCTATATTCCTGCACATTCTCTTCAACAGCTGGGGAACCTTTGTAAGCTCGGACAGCTTTATTTACCGGAATCCGATTTTTACACTGCTGTTTTTCCTGCTTTCCGTGATATGCGGCGTCTGGGGATTTGTTCTGTTTTACAAAAATACCTCCCCGGCAGACGTTAAACATCTTCCTGATTTTTCCGATATATAGACTGAATGCATTCGACAAGCTTAATGAAACCACGGACGGTCATTTTAAGGAAACGGATTTTCCCCGGATTTTCTTATTTGCCGTCCTTTTTCTTTTTCGAAAGAAAGCACAGGCAATAAGGAGGAGTATACGTGATTATACAAGCAGGCAATGTAGCCATGACGTCACGCAGGAGTTATGAGCGCATATCCGCCGCAGCCACCTCCCTTTCCATGTGGGGAGGCGGGCTTTCGTCGGACAGCCGCACAACGGCTGTAGAATACTACAGCGAGGATTCGGATACCGGGCAGGGGCAAAGCCACCCCGGCGCCGGAAATTTCGGCGACAATCTTTTAGACAAATTCCGGCAGGCCCAGAGCATCGGCAGCCCTTTTACCATGAGCCGCACGTCCCCTGACCTGCACACCATACGGGAGGAATCCATCAACTATTTATTTCTGCTTTTATTCGGCAAGGGAAATCTGCGCCTTAGCCGCCTGACGGGAAATCCCGGCGGCCTGTACGCTTCGCCCGCGTCAGGACAGGGCTTCGGCGGCAGCTACACCGAATACCGCTATCAGGCAGAGCAGGAAAACACCTCATTTTCCACCACCGGAACGGTAAAAACGGCGGACGGACGGGAAATCAGCTTTCAGCTTTCCATGGTGATGAGCCGTTCCTTTGAGGAAGCCTACGGCGGCACGGTCAATTTCGGCTCGCCCCAGACACAGGCAAAGCTCTGCGATCCACTGGTGATCAACCTGAATACAAGCTCGGCCAGTGTATCGGACCAGACCTTTTATTTCGATCTGGATCAGGACGGCACCTTAGATAAAATCTCCCGGCTGTCTGCCGGCAGCGGCTTTTTGGCGCTGGATAAAAACGGCGACGGCATCATCAACGACGGCAGCGAGCTGTTCGGCACAACAAGCGGCGACGGGTTTGCCGATCTGGCGGAATATGACGAGGACGGGAACGGATGGATTGATGAAAACGATCCGATCTTCGATAAGCTGCGCATCTGGACAAAGGACGCCAGAGGCCGGGATGTCCTCTGCGCCATTGGAAAGGCAGGCGTCGGCGCCATTTATCTTGGAAACGCGCAGACAGAATTTTCGTTAAATTCGACGAAGAGCAATGCGACCAATGCGCTGGTGCAAAAGACCGGAATCTTTTTGTATGAGAACGGAAGCTGCGGGACGGTGCAGCATTTGGATATGGCAAAGCAGGGGACCTAATCGCTTTCCATGGAAACGCCCCGGGAATACCTGTATGTTCAGATATTCCCGGGGCGTTGTACGGGAAGCGGGAGTTCCTGTTTAGAAGCTTCCGGAAGGGAGCCTTTCTATTACGCAGGTATGCGCCTTATCTCCTTTGTCTTTGTCATAATTAATACCGACAAGCAGCAGATCGCCGTGATACGCTTCCAGTTTCCGGATATATTTTTTCTTTTTTATCTGATCGATTGCCCCCTTGGCAGACTGGTTAAACTTTAACTCAATTAACATGGCAGGTTTATCCGAAAAAGGCCTGGGAAGAAATCCAATATCTGCAAACCCCTTCCCTGTCGGCATTTCGTCCAGAACCGTATATTCATTGATTGCGTTATAATAGGCCAGCCGAAGCACACAGCGCAGCGAAGTCCGTATCTTCGACTGCTCCGGCAAACGCTTTCCGAACCTCTTCGTTTGGAATATAAACCTGTGCCCGATCCGCATCATAGCCCAGGTATCCCAGATGAATTAAAACGGTAAGGACATCGTCCTTGCTGTGAATCCTTGCCAGATCATTTTCAAATTTCCCGGCATTCACTCTGCAACGTTCCCCCGCCAGAAGGCGAATGATATCAGCCTGCAGCCCGTCTTGATTTAATGTAATATAACGCCTCAGTGATTCATAAGCCACCGTCCCGGTCCAATAGCTGTTAAATTCTCTGTCAAACATCGCGTTCGCCACAGAATTTGGACAATAAATATGCCGGATTTCCCGAAATCCGTATCCGTCATACCAACGTCTCGCTTCGTCAAAATCCATATCGTACTGCCCACATAACGCCTTTACCTCGTCCTCTGTAAAACCGATGTACTTTGCCAGCCTCTTTGGGCTTGTCATGGTATGCTCTCTGAAATTATTTAACGCCGATTCACTGTTATACCTTTTGATCGGAAGAATTCCGGTCAGGTAAGCCAGAGCAATAAAGCGCTGTGATTTTTCTCCCTTAAACAATCCTCTGAGTAAGTCAATATACGCATCCTGCTCCGCTTTATTCTGCATATCCTCCCGGAAAACAGCATCCCATTCGTCAATCACAAGGATAAACTGTACCTTAGTCCTCTCATTCAGTTCCGCCAGCAAAACGGGCAGCGAAACAAAGTTCCTTTCCTCCGGCGTCAAAAATTCTCTATACAGCTCCTCTGCCACACACCTTTGCAAATATCCGGCAACGCTTTCCTCCTTCGGCTTCGTAACCTTTAATTCCGCAACATCCAGCTGGATCACATAATGCTGATTCAAATTCTTTTTAAAATCCTTGTTTTGCGCAATCTCATATTTTGAAAAAAGCCCTTCTGAGCTGCACCCACGGCTGTAATAAGCCGCCACCATCCTCGCAGTAACAGACTTCCCAAACCTCCTTGGCCGGCTCACGCACACGTACCGCTGCTGGGTATTCATGATCCGATTCAAATATTCTAACATCCCCGTCTTATCCACATAGATCTGTGAATGGACGGCACTGGCAAATCCATCATTTCCCGGATTCAAATACTGTCCCATCCTACAGCCACACTCCTTTGCCAAATACCTGTACACGATTCTGGCAGAATCTATGCTAACTATAACACAATTCCCTCCATTTGTACAGGAAATTCAAACATTTGTTTGTATCTGCGTAACAGTTCAGCCTGCAACTGCTCACTGCATAGCGGCCCGCAAAGAACTGCCGCACGGCACAATATAAGGCAGTTTCCCTCCCCCTCGCTCCAAAAACGTAAACTCCACCTCATACACCTGCCTTAAATTCTCTTTCGTCAGCACATCCCGCGGCTTCCCGGCTGCAAACACCTTTCCCTGCTTCATCAAAATCAGCTCCGTACAAAACGAAGCCGCCAAATTCATATCGTGCAAAACCGCAAGCACCGTCCTCCCCTGCCCCTGCAGCCGTTTAAGCGTCTGCATCAGCTCCATCTGATGCTTCACATCCAGGTTGGAAACCGGCTCGTCCAGAAAAATCCAGGGCGTATCCTGCGCTATTGTACGCGCAATCATTACACGCTGCCGCTCGCCGCCGCTTAAGCAGGATACCGGCTTCTCCTTTAAATGTGTACAGTTCGCCGCCGCAAGCGCCCGTTCGATGATTTCCCTGTCCTTAGCGCCAAGCCCCAAAAACCTTCTGCGATAGGGTTCCCGCCCCATAGCCGCCACCTCGTACACGGAAAACTCCACATCTCCGCGAATGGCCTGCGGAAGAAAGGAAAGCTGTCTGGCCAGCGCGTCCCGCCGGATCCTGCCGACCTCCTGCCCGTCTAAAGCTACCGTACCTTGATCCGGCTTTTGAAGCCTTAGAATCTGCCGGACAAGCGACGTCTTTCCTGCGCCGTTCGGCCCTAAAATCCCGTAAAATTCTCCTGCCAAAAGCTCCAGGCAGATGTCGTTTAAAATCGGCTCTTTGTCCCGGTCGGGCTGCCAGGTGAGATGGGACACTCGGATTTTCTGCACATTTTTTTCCTCCGTCATCCCTGCCGCCTCCTTTTTTTCAGCAAAAGCGCAAT
>CANDKL010000076.1 GCA_947385255.1 uncultured Roseburia sp.
ATGCGGATAACAAGCAGTTTAAAAAGGCGGTCAAAAAGACTGCGGTGAAAAATAAAATCATGTTAAAGAAGTTAAAAAAGGACAGTACCTGTTATGTGAAGGTGCGGGCCTATCGGCTGGGTGCGGCAGGGCACAGGGTGTATGGGAAATACAGCAAAACGAGGCGCGTGGTGATTGGATAAGCAAAATACTCCTTTTTGATAAGAATTTTCATATCCTAATTCTTACCAAAAAGGAGTTTTTCAGATTTTAGCAATAAATTGCCCCAAAGGAGTCTATTATGAAAAAGAAACGAAAGATACTCGTCCTCCTTCCCTTGCTGGTTCTCTTCTGCTCTGTCGGCTGTGGGAATCCAAGCGAATCCGATATGCTGGATAAGGAGGCCCCCTCTACGGAAAGGATTCAAAAAGAACAAGCCCCGCAAGATGAAGAAAATTTGTCTGAGGCCAAAGACCATACCGATAATTCCATCACATGGGTCATCAACGATGCCGATCTGGCTGCACGGCTGCAGGAACCCTTAAACCGTCTCCTTGCGGAAAAGGGCATTTCCTTTACGGTTTCCATAAGAGGTATCACCCCCGACACGCTGTCGGATGACAGCATGAGCTATTACAACAGAATCAAGGAACGGAAAGAAAACGGCATTCCAACCGATTTGTTTTATCTGCCGATGACTCTGGAAACGGACAGCGATTACTATGCGGCAGTGAAGGACGGTTTATTTGCGCCCCTGGCATTGGGGGAGGATGAACCTTTCCTAAAAGAAACACTTCTTCCCTTTGCACTGGAACGGGTAAAAATAGACGGAACGGCTTATGGCCTGTGCGGCATGCCGGAGTATTTTCATTTTGGGATTGGATTTAACCAGCATTACCTGAAAAAGCATGCTGTCAATTCCGAGTCCCTTTCCGGGGATTTACAGAGGAATGGGGATTTGCTGTATGAAATTTCCCAGAAAGAGCCGGAGCTTCTTACACCGCTTGCATACTGGGGGCTGACAGAGGATGAGCTTGGGTATGAATACCTGTTCCCTTCCTGCGCCGTAGGATTTTCACGTCAAAACGGGACAGAAATGGTAAATGTATTTGCAGAAGAAGCAGCCGGGGAGTATTTACATACATTAAAGCAGCTGCGGGATCAGAAGCTGATTACCTTCTTAAATATAGACGGATTTCGGGCAACGGAGAAAGAAAACGGTTATTTTGCTATTGCGTACCATGAAAGCAAAGCAGAAGCCTCTGCCGGTAGGGTAATCGGATTTTCGGATCCGGACGGCAAGCCGCTTACAACCGATATCTGGTTTGTGCCGGGACAGGATGCGGTAAGCCTCCCTGTTATCTCACGCGGCGATATTACGGGAATTGCGTCCTGGTCTAAGCATCCCGAAGAGGCCTATCTGCTTTTAAAACTGCTGTTTACGGATGCCGATGTGGCGAACCTTGTCAAATTCGGCGAGGAAGGGGTCGATTACCGGACAGAGGACGGCGCCGTCTCAGAAGTGCTCACGCAGGAAATAAACATACGGGCGAATTCCTCTTATATCAACGATCTCCTAACGTATCCCATGCCACAGGAGCCGAAAGACAAAAAAGATAATTGGGAAAATTATTTTAAGGATCAGGGCGTACACCCGCTTGCCGGGTTTCAGTTCGATCCGTCTGCGGTGATGGAGGAAATAGAGGCGACAAATGCGATCATACGTACCGACCGTACGGTCGGGAACAGTTATACGGCAATGCTAAAAAGCCTGCTGTCTGCAGATGTACCGGATATGGACCGGGCGCTTTCGGAATTGAATGAAAAGCTTGAACAGGCAGGCATCTCTAAAATTGTAGCGGAGGCAAACAGGCAGGTGCAGGAATGGCTGCAGAAAAAGGAGTAGCCATGGAGCTTAAAATCGATCATTTACAGAAACGGTATGGGGCAAACGTGGCCCTTTCTGATTTTACCGGCACACTTTCCGCCGGCGTTTACGGCCTGCTTGGCCCGAATGGAGCCGGTAAATCAACCCTTATGAACCTGATTGCGGGGAACCTGAAGCCGGATGCCGGAAGCATCCGGTTTGATGGGAAGGATATCGGCCAAATGGGAAAGGAATTCCGTTCCATTCTCGGATTTATGCCGCAGCAGCAGGGGGTATATCCCGGATTTACAGGCTCCCGCTTTCTGTTTTATATAGCCGCATTAAAGGGACTGCCAAAGGCCCGGGCGAAGGAGCAGATCCGGGAGGCTGCCGAGCTGGTGCATCTTTCCGATCAGCTGGGGCAGAAGCTTATGACCTATTCCGGCGGGATGAAGCAGCGGATTTTAATTGCTCAGGCTCTTTTAGGAGAGCCTAAGGTATTGATTTTAGACGAGCCTACGGCAGGGCTGGATCCCAGTGAGCGAATCCATATCCGCAATGTGATTTCAAGGGTTTCCCGGGATAAGATTGTGATCTGGGCAACCCATGTGGTTTCAGATATTGAATCCATTGCCCGGGAAGTGATTTTTTTAAAAAAGGGACAAATTGCGGCGTGGGACAGGCCGCAAAAGCTGCTTTACGGTTTGGTTGGAAAGGTGTTTGAGCTGGTTGTGCCGGAGGAGGCGGCAGAAGCTGTGCAGGAGAAGTATCTGGTCAGCAGCCTGACCTTTTCTGCCGAAGGGATGCGGATACGCATTGTTTCCGAAGAAGAGCCAAAGGAGTATCCGTTTCAGGCAGTGCCTCCAACCTTGGAGGAAGAGTATCTTTACAGGTTTGGCGCCGGAAAGGAACGTATATGAGGATTGTTGCGGGAGAGTTTTTAAAGGTTGCGGCAAGGAAATCCTTTCTTCTGGCATTTGTTTTTTTTCTGGGGGCAAATGCGGTTTTTATGATAACAGACGATAGCGGCCATCCTTATGGGAAGGGCGATTATCGGGAGGCGTATGCCTCTGTGGAAGGCATGCCGCCCGAAGAAATGCTTTCCTATACAGAAGGAGCTTATCATGCCTTTCTGGGGCAGGACGGTGGGACGGGTACGGATTTTTACGCAAAGGGCCTGCTGTTTGAGGCTTTGCACCAGGAAATGCTGGATGTCAAAAATTACCCGGATTATGTTGCGAAAACCCTCAAGGAGGCATCCGGTGAGGATGCCGTCTCTATTTTCCAAAAACAGGATTCTTATTCTGTCCGGAATGCAAAAAGGACAGGGGATGCTATTGCTTTTGTTTTTGGCCTGTTCCATCCTTATCACAGAAGAAAAAGAAGAAGGCCTGTTTTCTTTGTTGAAACCGTTACGAAACGGGCGGATAAAGCTGATGGCAGGGAAGATGGCCGCGCTGCTTGCGGTTCTGGGGGTTTTAAACGCGCTGTTTCTTATGGAGAATTACCTGATCAGCGGCGTACAGTATGGATTTGCCCGGCTTGAGCTTCCAATCCAGTCCGTGCATGGGTATATGGGATGTGCCCTGCCGGTAAATCTGGGGGAATACCTGTGCCTTTTCTGGGCTTCCAAAACGGCCGCATATTTTACGCTCGGCCTGTTTTTTCTCCTGTTTGCACTTTTGGCGCAGTCGGTTATGGTGTTTTTCTTAAAGGGCGTGTGCTTCCTCGGCGTTTCGGGGGCATTTTATACCCTGATTCCGGGCAGTTCCCCTCTTTTTCTGCTAAAGTATGTCAATATCATCCGGTTTTTGCAGGTAGCGCCGGTATATCGGTACTATTTTAATTTAAATCTGGCGGGCTTTGCAGTGGGGATGGCAGAGGTGTTCTGGGCCGTCATTTTTATCAGCCTGATTGTCCTTCCGGTTCTGCTCTGCAGCTTCTATTCGGGAAAGGAATTCCGGCAGGCTGCCAAAGGGCGGCGTACCGTTATCGCTTTTTCGGACAGGTATTGCCATACCAGCGTTTTTTTGCATGAATGCTATAAAGCCTGGATCATGAACCGGGTTCTCCTCATTTTTCTGGTTTTTGTATTGGTTCAGCTTTGCAGTGTGGCAGGAAAAAATACCTATCTTCCTGTGGATGAATACTATTACAGGCAATATATGCAGGCACTGGAGGATGTGCCGTTTGAAGAAGGGGTTGTTTTCATAGAGAAGGAGCAAAAACGCTTTCAAAAATGGGATCAAACAGCAGAGGAGGCAAGGCAGAAATTTGCGGCAGGGGCTTTGACCGAACGGGAGCTGCTGCAGGCGGAGGAGCTGATTGCCCAGGAAACGAAAGGAAGGAACGCGTTTGAATCGGTGCTTCTGCGCAGGGATTACTTATTGGAATACGAAAACCGAACCGGACGGCAGCCGGGCTTTCTTTATGAAGGCGGCTGGAATTATCTGTTTGGGAAAGAACCTGTGCCCTACCAAAACGACATGCTCCGTTCCGGCGTACTGCTCGTTTTTATGGCTGCGGCATTTGCCGGAATTTTCGGAACGGATTTTTCTACAAAAATGAGCCGTCTGATTGTTTGCAGCAGGCTGGGGCGGATGCATACCGTCCGGATGAAGCTGAGGATCTGCCGCGGTATCCTGCTTTTGTTTTTTGTTACGGCATATCTGCCGGATCTGGCGGATGCATACCGGATTTATGGGCTGGACCGCTGGGGTGCATCAATTTATGCCATCCCGCAGCTTGCAGGGTTTCCGCTTGAGCTTCCGATTTGGGCCTATATGCTGCTCTTGCTTCTGGTGCGGTATTTCATGGCCTTATGTGCCCTATGGATGCTTCTGGCGGCATCTGTATTGCTCAAAAGCATGGCCGGGGCAGCCGTTCTGCTGCTGTTTTTGCTGGGGGCGCCTTTGGCAGCGGATTACCTTGGCTTTCGTGCTATACGGAATTTTTCCATGAATGGTTTTTTGACCGGAAACGGCTATCTGGACCGCCTGCAGGTAAATGGATGGTATGCCGTTCCCATTGCGGTTCTGGCCGCGATTATTTGGATATGTAAAAAATATCTGTACCGGCAGTTTCGGGAATCAGAAACAGAATAAGGAGGACAAAGGATGAAGCGAAAATGGTTTGTTTGCCTGGCCGGCATATGCGTATTGTTAGCTGCGGCAATGCTCTTAAGCCGGGCAAAGGCCACAGGAAAAAGCGGTGAAGACATGATTTATGTCGGCAATTTGGGTGAATTTTCATCGGAAGACGGATTCTATTATTTGGACAACGAAAGATTCCTGCATTTTTACGATTATAAAATGAAAAAGAATACCGTCGTCTGCAGTAAACCGAACTGTATGCATCAGGCATGGGAGGAGGATACGCCGGAGGAGCAGCGGTGCGATGCCTATGCATTTTACTGCCAATCCCTGTTTATGTATGGAGGAAAGCTTTATCTGGTCTGGTCTGTCCCCGGCTCAGGAAAAACCAGCCTGGTGGAATCGGCGCCTGACCGGAGCAGCCAGCGGGTTGTGGCACAAATTGACAGCGACTATCTTGGATTTTTTGCCGTGAAAGACGGCAGCATGTATTTTTGTACCCTGATCAGCGAAATGAAAAAAGACGAAAGCGGTATGCCGGTACAGACGGGGCAAAGCCGTACGTCCTTTAACCGATTGAATCTGCAAACCGGAAGAGTTGAGCTCCTAAGGGAGATGGAGAAGCATTATAATGGGCAGCTTTTGATTGCCGGCGTTTATCAGGACACGATTCTTTGCTGCTACGGATATTTCCGGGATCACTTCAACGGGCTGAATTACGAAGAAGCCGGAAGACAGCTGAAATGGTTTACCTGCCACACAGAGGATGGGCGCATGGAGGAAAGCTTCCCTGCTTTGACGGACATAGATATGGGGCATTGTGAAATGGACGGCGAAAAATTGATTTATGAGAAATGGCGAAATATGGATGACAATACGTCCGATATTTATTGCTATCACCTGGATACACAGGAGAACCATAAGATTCTTTCCGACAGCCATTCGTTTTCCGTAGACGACCATAAGGTGCTGGCCAGGGGATATGAGGAATCTGAGTGCAGGATGTATGACCTTGCGTCCCAAACGACCGAAACGCTTGTGCAAAAAGATCGGATCCTGTATGTCCGGGCCGAATATGGGGATTCCTTTATTGTGGCGTGCTATGAAAACGGAAGGGCGGTTTATGGTATTATGCCCAAAGAGGATTATTATAGAGGAAATACCGATTTTGTAAAATTGGATGTGGGATGATTGCAGATGGCATCAAGCCTGCGGATAAAATGAAACCGGAAAATTGGTTCTGGCGGTATAGTCGTTTGGGCGGATAGCAAATTACACATGCCATTTGCCTGTAAAAATGGTGAAAGGATCTATTTTGCACGAAAATCGAGAAGATAAGGCTTGTTTTTTTGGCAAAAATCATATATCATTATTATATATACACACGATCGACATGTCAAATGTCCTAGCAGCAGGCCTGCCGGACAAGTATGATCCTGTCAGATGTGGAGGAAAAAAGGAGGAATAGTATGAAATGTAGAAACAGAATCCTATCGGCATTGCTTGCAGGGACACTGGTATTCAGCGGACTGCCCATGGGACTGGGAACCACTCCGGTTCATGCTGCGGACGCCCGCTTTGCCGGTGAGGAGTGGTACGACCAGATTGACAAGGTGGAGATCAACCGCGAGCCGGCGCATGCGTATTTTACACCTTACGAATCGGCGGCAAAAGCCCTTGCCAATGAAAAATCCGCGCTTGATGCGGATGCGGAGGAGTCCGCATACAAGCTGTCTTTGAATGGGGATTGGAAGTTTAAATTTGCCCAGAAGCCCGCAGACCGTGAGAAAAAGGTAACAGGGGAAGAAGCGGCTTCCTATGAGGAGAACTGGAACACGGCGGACTGGGATACCATTAAAGTCCCAAGCACTATCCAGGCGATTAAGAATGACGACGGCAGCTTTAAGTATGAGAAGCCGATTTACAGCAACCAGAGGTATCCGTGGCAGAACTATGAGACGGTATCGCTGGGGGCAAATGTAACGGCGCCGACGGTAAATAACAGCGTAGGGCATTACAAGAGGACATTCACCATTCCGGATTCATGGGACGGCAGAGATGTATTTGTTAATTTTGAAGGCGTAGAATCCGCATTTTACCTGTATATCAATGGGCAGCGTGTCGGCTATGCAGAAGACAGCTATACGACAGACGAATTTAATATTACCCCGTACTTAAAGACGGGAGAGAACACCATCGCGGTAGAGGTTTACCGGTGGTCGACCGGAAGCTATCTGGAGAATCAGGACTTTATCCGCTACAGCGGTATTTTCCGCGATGTAAACCTGTATTCCAAGGCGAAGGTTGAGATCCGCGACTTCTTCGCGAAGACGGAGCTGGACAATGAGTATCAGGATGCGACGCTTAGCTTGGACGTATCCGTTCGTAACTTAGGCGACACCGCAGCAGCGGGCAAGAGCTATAAGGTAGAGGCAAACCTCTATGAGAACGACGGAACGACAAAGGTCTGGGACGCTCCGCTTGAAATCTCGGTACAGGTACCGACAGCTCAGACAGACATCGCAAAGAAGGCGGATGACGAGGGTGTTACCGTTTCCGGTTCCAAGGGCGTAACGAACCCGAAGAAATGGTTTGCGGATACGCCGAATCTCTATATGCTCTTAATTGAGCTGAAGGACGACACCGGGGCCGTTGTAGAGACGGCATGCCACAGGATCGGCTTCCGTGAGATTGGCAAGGTGGATGTCAATGACGCAGGTCAGGAGCAGGCGCAGATCAACGGCAAGAAGATTATGTTCCGTGGTACGAACCGCCATGAGACGGACGTTGAGGATGGACGTGCGCTGACGAAGGACGATATTAAGGCAGATCTGTTTTTAATGAAGGAGTTCAATGTAAATGCCATTCGTATGAGCCATTATCCAAACGCACCCTATACATATGCGCTGGCGGATGAGCTGGGCCTTTATATCTGTGACGAGACAAACGTAGAGTCCCATATCGGGGCGTCAACAAACCATATCCCGTCCGGCTATCCGATTTGGAATAATGCGGTTCTGGACAGGACAAAGAATATGGTAGAACGTGATAAGAATCACCCATGCGTTGTGATCTGGTCGTTGGGGAATGAGGCGACCTATACAGGGCCAAACGGCGACAGGCCATATACGATGAACGATAATTATTGCTTCTACAATTCCACACGGTGGATTTTACAGCGTGATCCGTCCCGCCTGCGTAAGTACGAGAGGGATAACCGCTATACCAAGGGCGACAGGGAGAACTCTATGGTAGATATCTATTCCAGCCAGTACTGGGGCGTAGACTCTGTGGAGTGGTATGTTGCCAATACGGGATATAAAGCGCCTTATATCCAGTCCGAGTATGATCATGCAATGGGCAATGGTCTCAGCAATTTCAAGGAATACTGGGATATTTTCCGCAAATATCCGAACGGACAGGGTGGCTTTATCTGGGATTGGATTGATCAGGCTATGGAAACGAAGATCGATGAAACCGTTGCCTATTATATTAACGATCCGAATACCGGCAAGCGCGTCAGGTTTGAAGGCGGCTTCCAGGATGGGCGGAACGGTACGAAGTCCATTAAGGGTGCTTATATTGCACAGGGGAGCGCTGCAAAGGTTGCAAATAGCGACGCGCTGACCGTAGATGTATGGTTAAAGCCGGCAGAGAACTTTACGGCTTCCCAGCAGACCTTCCTCAGCAGGGGAGACAGTGAGGGCTACAACCTTCAGATTAACGGACAGGGCAAGCTGGAGTTTTATGTAGACGGCTGGAGCAGCGGCGTTATTACGGCGGAACTGCCGTCTGGTTTTACGGACGGGAACTGGCATCGTGTCACAGGTACAATTTTCGGCACGGAATATAAGCTGTTTTATGACGGTGAGCAGATTGGTACGGCAAACAGAAATTCTGCAAAAGAAGCTTATGATATGGCTGACAACACGCTTGATATTGCAGTCGGTACGAATGCATCCTATACTTCCAGGGTATTTAACGGTGCGATTGACCGCGCGGCAGTGATCAAAGGCGCTTTGACCGAGGAGCAGCTTGCGGCAACGGCAGACAGCCTGGATGCGGTAAAGGTTGACAACATCGTATATGCGATCGATTTTGCAGAAGGCATTACAGAAGAAGAAGGTACAAATTACGACTCCGATACCTATTGGGGATATGGCGGCGACTGGGACGAAACCGTGCATGACAACGATTTCTGCGCAAACGGAATTGTCAATGCAGACCGTACGCCGTCTCCGGAGCTGTATGAGGTTAAGAAGGTACATCAGGAGATTTCCTTCTATGACGACGGTGAAGCGAAGGACGGCAAGGTTCGTATCGTAAATGAATTTTTAAATACAAATATAAACAAATACAATATTTCCTGGACATTGGTAGAGGATAATAAGCAGCTCGGCAGCGGAACACTGACTGAGGAGCAGAAAAATATTGAGCCTCTGGCCGAGAAGACCGTAACACTGGCAGATTTCCCGCAGGTAAATGCAAAGGGCGGATCGGATTATATGCTGACATTTTCCGCTACCTTAAAGGAGGATCAGGCATGGGCCGGCGAATACGGCGGACATGCGGGAGAGGAGATTGCTTACGAGCAGTTTACGCTTTCCTATGACAATGCGGCAGCCCAGCCGACGATTGATACCAGCAGCATGGATGCTGTAAACGTTGAGGCGACCGATGCGGCCATCACCGTAACCGGAAAAGCGGACGGCAAGGATTTTGAGGTTGTTGTAGACAAATCGATCGGTTATATCACAAGCTACAAGGTAGACGGCAAGGTGCTTCTGGAAAACGGCCCGGTTCCGGATTATTACCGTGCGCCGACCAGCAACGATACAGATGGCAGTACAGGTGGATTTTCTGCAGTGAGGGATGCGGCGGAAAATCTGTCCGTAACCGGCGAGATTACGGTAAATGAATCGGCAAACGCGGTCTTTATCCATGTGCCGGGCGTGATAGAAAACATCAACTCAACGAACAATATCGAATATATTATTTACGGGGACGGCAGGATTGTGGTAAACAATACGTTTTCGCCAGTCTCCGGAGTGGGCGCTATCGCTAAAATCGGTATGAGGATGACGGTTCCGAAGGATTACGAGAAGTATACGTATTATGGAAGGGGACCACAGGAGAATTATCCGGATAGGAATACAGGCGCAAGGATAGATGTTTATGAAAGCACGGTAACCGAGCAATTCGAGAGCAAGCGTGTAAAACCGCAGGATTGCGCGAACCGTACCGGCGTCAGGTGGGCGGCGCTTACGGCAGAGGATGGTACAGGTATCTTAGTTTCCGCAGCCGATGAGATGGAAGCAACCGCGCTGCACTATAAGGCAGAGGATCTGGCCTCCTTCCGGCATCCGTACCAGGTTCCAAAGCAGGAGAGCACGATCCTTTCCGTAGCCCTAGCATCCAGAGGGTTAGGAAGCGCAAGCTGCGGCCCAGGCCCGTTGGATCAGTATATCATCCAGCCGGGACGGTCGTACTACCAAACCTTTAGCATTACCCCGATTACCAAAAAAACGGCCAGCCAGGAGATGACGGACGTCAGCAATGTAAACGTGAAGGATCTGATGCCGTTAATCGGAATTAAGGTGGGCGGAAAGGATCTGGACTTTGCCTCCGGTATGACGGATTATAATTATACTTATTTCAAAGGAACGTTGACCGAAGCGCCGAAGGTAGAAGCGGTGAAAGCATCGGATGATGTAAAGGTAACGATTACACAGGCCGACAAGCTCCCGGGAGAGGCCACGATCAAAGCGGTATCCCCATATGGAATCGAGCAGACCTATACCGTGCATTTTATAGAAACCAGCCAGCTCTATATTTCCGATATGGACTGGGAAGTAAACAAGAGCGGATACCACCAGAACGCAAGGGATGTCTGCGGCTGTGGCGCAATTAATGAAATCGCATTATTTGTAGACGGGGCAAGGACCTCGTACGAAAAGGGCGTGGGCATGCATGCGACTGCAGAGATTGCCGTCCGTATCGAAGGCATGGGATTGGATACATTCACGGCGCAGGCCGGTATTTCTGCCTGCCAGACCGGGGCAAATCCGAATGTTAACTTTGTAGTAAAGGGCGACGGGGTAGAGCTGTTCCGCAAGGATGAAGTTCTTGCAAGGCAGTCCGTACCAGTAAATGTGGACGTAAAAGGCGTAAAACTGCTCACTTTAATTGTAGAGATGGGTGATAGGGATGCGAATGACCATGCGGTCTGGGCAGACGCAAAGCTGACCGTTGGCGACAGCGGAGAAGAGAAACCGATTACCGCAATCCGGACAGCCGAAGCCGAGAAAACATTGGAAGTTGGAGCAA
>CANDKL010000077.1 GCA_947385255.1 uncultured Roseburia sp.
AACGGGCTGCAGAAGTGCAGAATACGGAGGAGTTTAGCGGGGCGTTCTTTGCGGATTTGCCGGACAACGACGCATTGTTTGCAGGATACGCAGAGCAGGTGCTGTATGGAGAGCATTCGGCAGCGGCATTAGGAGAGATTGGAGCAGAGCGGTTAGAGGGCGTGGATTTAAAGGCATATACGGCTTTAAAGGAACAGCTGAAAAAAATTGCGTCCGGTGAACTGGCCGATACACGCATTGCGCTGTCTTTAGAGGATCTGGGCATTGAGAAAACGTCCTGTACGGCGTCAGAGCTGGGCGTAGACAAAATCGTAGAGGGCAATACGATTACACAGGAAGCGATGGATGCATGGATGCAGCAGAATATGCCGGACATTCACAGAGTTTTAGGATATCTGATGGCAGACTGTCCGATGGAGCTTTACTGGTTTGATAAAACAACAGGCGTTTCCGTAAACGGTCCGGAAATGGGTGCCGCCTCATCCGGCGGTGCGGAATGGGTGCTGAGTATCAAAACTGGAGCGGTCTATCAGTTTCGGGTTGCAGCCGATTACAGGGACCCGGCAGCAGAGGATGCAGAATATACCATCAATGCCAGTCAGGCGGTCCTGGTACGGCAGGCGGCGGACAATGCCAGGGAAATCGTAAGCCGCTATGCCGGATACGGGGATTTGGAGAAGCTGGCGGCCTATCGGCAGGAGATTTGTGATTTGGCTTCGTATCACTATGAGGCGGCAGGATCCGGCACTGCGTATGGGAATCCGTGGCAGCTCGTATGGGTGTTTGACAAAGACGATGCGACGGCAGTGGTATGCGAGGGCTATGCGAAAGCCTTCCAGTATCTCTGTGACCTGTCGGAATTTGAGCATCCCAATACGAGATGCTACACCGTCACCGGAGAGATGTCCGGCGGAACAGGCGCGGGCGGACATATGTGGAATATTGTGACGATGGATGACGGTAAGAGCTACATAGCCGACATTACCAACTGCGATACCGATACCATCGGCGCGGACGACAAGCTATTTCTGGCGGCGGCAGCCGGCAGCGCAGAGAGCGGGTATTCTGTGGAAATTTCCGGACAGCGGGTGAATTACGTGTACGACGGGGATATGCCCGGCATGTACGGAGATATTCTGCGGATTTCCGGCGAGGATTATGATCCGGGATGGGCGGAGGACCGCTATCTGGCCCGTGGGACATACGGCGATGACGGTCTGGCCTGGGAGCTGGATCGGGAAGGAACCTTTCAAATCAGAGGAACCGGAGCGATGCCCGACGCAGATAAATTTGCTGCCGTGCCCTGGGATCCGTACCGGAGCCAGATAAAAAAGGCCGTTGTCGGGGAAGGCATTACCAATATCGGAGCAATGGCGTTTTACAATTGTGAAAATATGACTGAGATCTCTCTGCCGGACAGTATAGAACGGCTTGGCCCCATCGCTTTTTCTCGCTGCAAGAGCTTAACCGGTGTGGAGCTTGGCGAGCGGCTTACATACGTCGGGGATCTGGCATTTATGTCATGCGTAAGCTTAACGGAGCTGTCGTTTCCGCAGACGCTCACCTATATCGGCAATGAGGTGTTTTATGACTGCAAGGGCTTAAAGGATATCTGGTTTGCCGGAGAATGTCCTGTTTTTGTCAATCATAAGGCGTTCAACCGCACGGCCCTGACGGTGCATTATCAAGCAATTTATAAAGAAGGCTGGGAAAAGCTGCAGGATTCCTGGACAGGGGAGGAGGATGTTGTTTGGCGGGCATACTGTAAGGAGCATACATGGGAAAGCGGCTACCGGGTGGATAAAGAGGCAAGCTGCACCACAGCAGGCAGCCGTTCGATTCACTGTACGGTTTGCGGCGAAATCAGGGACAGCCAGGTGATTCCGGCATCCGGACACAAATATGCCCAGCTTTTGACCAGAGCGACCATATCCCAGAACGGCGGTATTGTACAGAAATGCCAGGTATGCGGCGATATTTCCTCCGCATCCGTCATTTATTCCCCGAATACCGTTTCGCTGTCAAAGACTTCCTATACCTATAACGGAAAGGAGTGCAGGCCGGCTGTCACGGTTACCGATGTCAGAGGAGCTGTCATTCCGGCAGAAAATTATCTTGTATCCTATGAAAACAGCCAGGCTGTAGGAACCGCTTTCGTCCATATCACCTTTCAGGGGAATTACAGCGGTATGCTGACAGAAGCCTATACGATTCAACCCAAGGGAACGTCAGTTTCCAAGCTGACTGCCCAGAAAAAGGGATTTACGGTAAAATGGAAAAAGCAGGCTTCTCAGACAAACGGTTATCAGATCCAGTACGCGGTCAATAAAAAGTTCAAAGGTGCAAAAAATGTGCAGGCGTCTAAGAATAAAACAAAAGTAAAAATTTCAAAGCTGAAGGCGAAGAAGCGTTACTTTGTCCGGATCCGTACGTACAAAACCGTGAATGGAACCCGGTATTATTCTGCCTGGTCGAAGAGTAAGCAGGTGACAACAAAGTAAGGCAGCCCGTTTCTGCCGATCTATTGTGCAAAATATACAAAAGGGAGCTGTGCTTATTTTGCGAATTTTCACAAAATTCAAATTTTGCAAAAAAAGTTACTGACAAATAGTATAAAAGAGTGCTAAAATAAATATATAAGGGAACTATGTGAAATCCGTTACGCTCACATGAGTGCAACGGATTTTTCTTTTGGTTTGGAAGGGAGGAGAAAAGGTGTTTGAAATAGGAGAATACATCGTTTACGGAAATACAGGTGTGTGTAAGGTAGAGGAAGTGAAGAAAATGCCGGTTCCGGGAACGAAGAATGAAAGATTGTATTATACGTTAGAGCCGGTATACGACAAAGGCTGCCGTCTTTTTACACCTGTGGATAACCAGAAGGTAAAGATGCGCCCGGTGCTTACCATAAAGGAAGCGGACGAGCTGATTGGACGCATTAAGGAGATTGATACCCTGTGGATCAAGGATGAAAAAAGCCGGGAGCAGATGTATAAGGATGCGATTCGTACCTGTAACTGCGAAGAGCTGGTGAAAATCATCAAAACACTTTATCTTCGGAAAAAGGCAAGGCTTGCGGCCGGCAAGAAGGTGACCAGCAGCGACGCCAAGTACCTGCATCTGGCAGAGGAAAGCCTTTACGGCGAGCTTTCTCTTGTAATGGGAATCCCCAAGAAAGAGATGGAGGCGTTTATTTACAGCAAGGTAAAGGAATAATAGATAAAATACAAAAGACAGGTTGCAGGATGGACGTTCCTGTGTTACAATAAATCCTGTCGAAAATAAAAGCAGAGTAGGATTTGGTGCGTTAAGTGTCATATGGACGGGGAGTTGCCATACGAACGAAAAGCTGGCGGTTTACTGTTGGTCTTGCGGTACCAGGTCCGCATCCCGCTGTGAAATAAGGAAAGGTGGTTTGCCTTTTGGCGGTAGCATTTACGATCGACAATACAGATCCGTGCTACGGAAGAAAGGAGGTAAGCCATGCATACAAAGATGAGCGTAAAGGCGGTTTCTACCGTCGGAATTTTAGTTGCCATGGAGGTCATACTGGCCCGTTTTTCCATACATACATGGAATTTGAAAATCGGGTTCAGCTTTGTCCCGATTGTTGTGGCGGCTATTTTTTATGGTCCGATTGCGGGCGGGCTGGTCGGGGCAATCGGTGATGTAGTCTCGGCAGTGCTGTTTCCGGTCGGAGCATATTTTCCGGGATTTACACTGACGGCGTTTTTGACGGGAATGGTATTCGGCTGGTTTTTCCAGAAGAAGGTGACCGTTTGGAACACCGTACTTTCTGTGCTAGTGGTGCAGGGTGTCATTAGTCAGTTGATGAATACCTACTGGATTTCATTCCTGTACGGCAGTCCGTTTGTGCCGTTGTTTCTCACCAGGCTCTATCAGACTGCGGCGATGTGCATCGTACAGATTGCGGTGATTCTGCTGATGGACAGAAAGCTTTTGCCGGCGCTTCACATGATTAAGCCGTAGACTTTGCCACCTGATTATGCTATACTGGATATGGTACAACAGATATCTCATAATTGGGGGTGATTATATGCCACCTACTAATTTAGAAATTGCAAAGGATGCTATTGATGATTTCAAAGAGATTCAAGAGTATATGCTTTTAGCAAGAATTAAATCGTATCAAATAAAAAGGGTGCAAGGTTTATCCGTTTCGCACCCTTTTTGTTATTGATTTGGAAGATCATAAATTTCATTTAAGCAGCGCTTTTCCGTCCAAATAAAGCTGCTTTACGCCCTCTAATTGACGAACATCTGTTACCGTCAAATATAGATTGCCATCGCTACAGGGATAGCATTCCAGATCTTGTATGTCTTCTTTCCCGTCTCCATATGTAATAGAAAGCTTTTTGCTTCTTTCCCAATACGAGGAAAGCAGCTCTGTTGGAGGCGGTGTATATTCCTTGGCGTCACATTTCAAAAACAGGGTATTTCGGTCAAATGCCGCCTGCTGAACCGTATATTCCGTTTTGGCTGCATGAATCTTTACCTGGATCGGATTGGTTTCCTGTACCAAAGCCGCTGCCGCCGGCTCCTGGCCGATATCCAGAGCCGTTTCCCAGCTTCCTTCATATTTGATAAGGCCATCCTGTGTGGAAATGTTTTTGACGCGCACTTTCAGGAGATTGGAATCCGTGTTTTGTATGCTGCAGGTCAGCACATTTTGCAGGGTCTTTTTGTCCTCTGATTGTATTACGTCATTGTACAGTACTTCTCCCACAGAGCCTTCCAGAAGAGAGATTTCTCCGGGTTTGAGATTCTCTTCCAGTTCTTTTCCGTCTGTGCGCTCGAATGAAAGGAGGATGACGGCGGAATGCTCGCCCCTGTAGTATGAATTTACAGACATTATGATACCTGTCGCCTGTACCTCCTGTTCTGCCGGTATGCAGGTCTCTTGCGGGACTTGCAGATAGTCTGAAAGACAGTGATCCAATTGAGGCTGCCCGGTGCAGGCATCTGTAAAAAGCATCGGAGATTCATTTGCTGCGGGTACATAGGAGATGCTTCCTAATTGAAAGCCTTTTTCCGGGGAGGAGTAAACCAACTCCCTTTGGAGCGTACCCATGTCGGCAGATCCGGAATCGGTATCCAAATAAAGGGGATATTTTATTATGATTTTGTCTTCGTCATAAGAAATCGTCCGGTATCTATTGTAAACGGACTCATCCAGTTCGATGTTCAGGTCTTTTGCCTGTTTTTTCAGAAAATCAGGATCTTTGGTATCGCTGTAAATTTCTGAGGGAATATTCATTTCTGCCCACTGCCCATCTGTGTTTTGGAAGACCAGAATATGATCGGCCGTACCAGATTCAATCAGAACGATTTCTTCTGTTTTGTCCGCGGCAAAATCATGTGCCGTAATTTCTAAGCCGGCGCCGCCTAATGGGGTCTCCCGGGTATCCAACGGGATTTCCTGGCCGTCAATTTTGATGACCGTATAGCCGGCATTGGAGCTCCACAGCTCAATGGGGATTTTTTTATCTGCCAGCTCCAATTCGGATGAGTAGTCTGTTTCATAGCCGTTATAGGCAAGGGAAAGATCGTATCGGTCGATGGTTTCCGTATCCGTTTCGGTTTTAAGGGTATTTGCCGTATTTGTTTCTTCCACAGTGTTTGTTTCTGTACTGCGGGTGCATCCGCATAGCGGCAGGATACATAAAATGAGTCCCAATAAGGGCCGGAGAGTTTTGTTGATTTTGGATCTTTTTTTCATTTGTGGGAGTTCCTTTCTGTAAATGTTTGAATCAATGCATTTCCTGTTCAATATTCTTTCTGTCTTTCACCCTTGTTACATACATTTTTGTAAATCACCCTCTTATAAAATAGATATAACCTTACATTTGGATACAGCAGGAAAAATTAATGTTGAAAGGTAGCAGTTCAGTCTGATCTGTCAAAGAGAGGCATTTTTTTCGTTCAAAATCGCAAGAATATCTGTTAAGCTGATTTCCTGTGTGATTGTATTATTGTATGTCTGTAGTGTGTTGATATCATACACAGACTGGGTAACATTTAGCAGGCTGGGATATGTATTTTCATATGATTGTGCCAGAAACAGATAGGTACTTCCTGTTGAAATATCAGGTTTATCTTCTAATCGGTATTCAACATTCCCAAATATTCCTCCTGGAACTTTTATTGTGATTTCTTCGCCATCCGTATTGCCCTGGAATAGTTTTTCAATATGCATGGTATAGAGCGTATAGGGCATTTTGTCCGTTTCGTTATCGGAGCCTTTTGTTGTGCGTATATCAAGCATTTCGCAGGAAATATTTTTCACGGTTCCATAAAAAATCAGATCTGCATGGTTGATTAAATCCTCAGCGGTATCATAATGGGGATAGTATACATGTATTGCTTCAACAATCGTTTCTTTTGGATTGCTGTTTATTTGATTTAAGGTGCAATTTGTTCCAATTGCAGCTGCAAAAATCAGGATAATGATAAATCGTGTTATCTTTTTCATAGGACGCCTCCAAGCTGTGCAAATCATAATTTCTATTTAGAAATATATTTTGTTAATTGTATAACAAATAATTGCATTTTCATAAAGCAACGCTTTTTCGTATTGAAAGCTCTTTTCCTGAGAGGAGTAAACCAGTTCCCTTTGGAGCGTACCCATGTCGACAGACCCGGAATTGGTATCCGAAAAAAGGGGATATTCTATGATGATTCTGTCTTCATCATAAGAAATCGTACGATATTTGCATTCTGCTATAAACGCTCCGCTGCCTCATATTTAAAATAATCTGTCATGGCAGCATCTTTTTTTGGCATTTTCCAGATGACAATATAGTTGTCCAAAATCTGCGGATAAAAGATTCCCGGCACAGTGTCCTGTTTTTTGTACCGGATCTGTACTGTGCCGCGCAGCATGCCAAATGTGTCAAATTCTGTTGAAAATCCGGCTACACTTTCATCGTATGCCTGGAATAGGCTGCAAGTCATAATAATAAGGCTGTGTTTTTTAAAATTTGTATTGTTAAACCATTGTAAAAACTTCCGGCTGTCCGGGCATCCGTTTTTCTTTAATGTCCGTGCAAGGCTTTCAAAATCGTCTTTTGACCAAATTATCTCATAGCCTTTTCCGCCGTTTCGGTACAGCTTTTTTTGAGTCTGCTGCCAGACAGTATGTTCTGATAAGGAGAGCTTATGTATGCCCCCTTTTACCAGATATTCTCGCTCTGTCTTTTTTGGCACTTTCTTTACCGTGATTTTTACACTTGTTTTTATCCCGGGATCTTTTTTGGAAATCACAAGAATTTCTGTTTTTCCCTCTTTTTTAGCCTTTATGCGTCCCTGAGCGGATATAGACGCCACTTGGGGTTTTATAGATTTAAAAACAACGGCTTTCGATACATTTGAAGGACTTACTGCCCGAACCTTTATATTTTTTGATTCGCCTGCATAAAGGGTAAGTTTTTTCACATTTACAGTGATCTGCCTGGCAGATATCGCCGTCGGACAGAAAAACAGTATTCCCAGCAGATGTAGAATAACGATTTGTTTTATACATTTTTTTCTTTTCATTTTTTATAGTTCTGTATTCATTTCCTGCTCCAGGGTATTCTTAAGAGTTGGTAATTCTAATATTACCTTGGAATCAGGAAACCGATCCGATAAAATATATTCAGAAAAATATTCGAGTTCTATTGTATCTCCGTTTTTTAGCAGAAGCGTTACAGGAACACCGTGTTCTTTTGCAGCTTTCCAGTCGGATGTCCTATCCTGAACCGTAAGGTTTTCGCGGAGTTCCAGTGCAATTTTATGTAATGTATCCGAATCTGTTATGGTAGTTTTGATACCATTGGAATAAAGTGCCGTTATTTTTTCTATCGTCTGAGATTCTTTTCTGGAAATCAGCTTCATTTCTGTTGATTCATATTCCTTGGTTTCCAACTCGTCCCACAGATCATATACCGGCAGATAAGAAACCTTCACCTTTCCTGGTTTGTCATATAAGGAACCCTTATTATTTGCATCAACGGCATAAGTGATTCCTCTTCGTTACCATCTGTTAAGTGAAATATAAACCACATATTTTCACCGCCAAAAACAAGTTCCGTCTCCTCCCAGGGATAAACTCTTAAAGCATGAAACGATGAAATTATTTTTTGGATACCCTTTTTATCACGGATATCCTTACGTATTTCTGTAGGAAAACGAGACAATGTAATATAATTTATTGCTTTTGCGTCAAATGGAAGTTCATACCTGTCCTGGGAGGCGTGGTAGATACCTGCTAATAAAATGCTGAGGCCTAAAATAATACCGGTTATAAATGCGTAAATCCGTTTTTTTCTTTTTTTCAAATTGCCATATCCTCCTTTTGGTAAATGTTTGATAGGATGTCTTTTCCGGTGCTTATTACCAGCCTTTGTATTCCCTGCGAAAGGCTTCGTCATCTATTGTGAATTCGTCCGAGAATATATTTTGCGGGATGTTCGCTTCCTGGATTTCTTTCTGCACAATTTCGGATGGTGAGCCTGATTGGGGTTCCGCCAGTACCAGAAGGGCTTTTTGACCGGGATTTTGGTCTTCCGCTATCCGGGAGGCGTCTGTTATGTAAAATATAAAAAATGGACGGGCCTTTTCTCTGGAAATCGGCATAAACCAGGCGACCTTTGTAGTCCTGTCGTGTTTCCAGTTCGGTTCCGTCCTCTCCGCTCACTGCGTCTACAAGCAAATCCGCCTTGCATGCTGTCGCATAATAGCCATAGTAGAAAGGATTTCCGTTATTACCGGCATACAGAGAGATATAATCCTTAGTTTTTTTGCCATGTGGGTTTCCTCGCTTCTCAGAAGAATTGCTCTTATTACTATGATAACATAGAGTGATCATTTTGTTTCTTAAGTTTTTATGAATAAATGCGTTAGTTTATGATTCTTTTGGCAGCTTTCTGCATACCCAGATGGTTGCAAGGAAAGTCAGATTTCTGTATTCAATTCCTGTGGGGGATAGTAAGAGATATCTCTCTGTTCAATAAAATTTTATAGCCGTCTAGGTTAGGAATCTTATTGGCAGAGAAATATCTTTTTAGGAATTTCCTGTTTTTGAATCATACAGGAAACATTCTTATTTTGCATTCATATGACGGTGCTCCATCTGAACAGAAATTCATCGCAGGATAGATACGATATAATATGAAATTAATATGACTATTGAAACAAATTGTTGTATAGTTATTATTAGAATACACTTTCTGTTTATATTCTGCTTGTTTACAATGATATAGATCATCGTTGCGAGCATGGAACACCCTACTGCAAAAAGGAATGCCGATACTAACATTTGTCTGGAATCATAATAAGGAAGATATTGATCGACTATTATGCCGATTATAACCCCAACTGTCCATGATACATCAAGGAATATGTCAGGTATTTTCTTTATCATGTTGTTCACCATTTTATGATTTTCTTATATTTCTTTACCAGTATTTTCCTTCCTTCATCTGAGTAAGTCTTAGTTAAAATTCTCATCCGTCTTCCCGAAACAGCAGTTGTAGTCGTATAGTATTCTCCTTCATATACCGTGCTTCTTATGGCGCCAGTAATCGTACCTGCACTAATCAGTCCAGACACAGCAAGGCCTATGTAACCCGCTGGTATGCCTTTTGCCAGATAGGAGATTGTCTCGGTCCCTATAACATCTGCTATTTGCTGACGTTTGATCAGATCCACTACTTTCCCTTTTTTTGTATATATCTTTTTATAGTCTCCGTTCTTTTCGCCATATGAACCCTGTAGCCATTCTTCTGAGCCGTCTCCATTTCCGCCGGGTCTTCCGGGCCATGCATAAGGTTGAACAGTTGCTGCCTGTACTGGCATTACTGCCATGGATAAAACTAATACGAAACTTAATAATGCTGCTAATCTTTTTGTTATCTTCTTTGCCATAATAGTACTCCTTCTGATTATTATTAAATTTATATTATTCATGGTTACGTGTCAATTCTTTTTTTATTTTTTTTGTTTTAGCTCAATGGAATCGCCTTCCTTCCCGGTTTTTAGAAAATTTTCAACATTTTCAGTTTGCCTTCTTTACTTTTTTCGTAATGGATTCGCTGTTGCCGCTTCCATCTACTACCTTGCCGGTAAATTTTAATTTGACATATTTTTATGTCCTCATTATAAGAACGTAAAAACATCCACATGCTCTACCAATAATTTCATTTTTTTATTTTTCTACTATGGTAATGCTTTCATAAATCTTCATTAACTCTTCCTCTGTCAAAAATCCACTCAAATTGAATTTTGTAGTTCCATCTTCGCTGCACCAGGTAAACGAGCTGTCGTTATTTTCACCTTTTAAATAGTAAATTTTCTGATTGTTTTTTCCTTTTAAATAGATGAGTTCCTTTTTATTATTATCTACCGCTAAACCACCATCAATCACCAGATATGATAAATCAATATACTTATTACCTCTTGCTTTATAATATCTAATGCCTCCCAGAGCCCCATCTTCAAAATACACATCCTCCACCAGCTCATACCCCTCCGGCACATACCCAATCCGGTACCTTGGAATCCAATTGATATCGGTGTCCTCTTTGAACTGGAACGACACATGATCCGACAGCCATTCAAACACCCGGTTTGCCGCTTCGGCAACCAGGCCCGGATTGCCCAGCCAGAATAAAAGCAGCAGGACTGCCGCCGCCGCGCCAATGCCCCTGCGCCATTCCCTGCGCTTCGCCTTCTCTGTCTGTGCCCGGATCAGGTGGGCGATCCTCTGATGGAACAGGTCGGACAGCCGGTAGCATTCCTGCAGCAGTTCCTCATCCGGCAGCTCTGCGGTCTGGTATTCTACAAGCTTTCCCATCAGCTCTTTGATCCGGTCGTCGTCGTTAGCGTGCTTCCTCTTCATCCAATATCACCTTCAATTTCTGCTTTCCGCGGTACAGCCGCATTTCCACAACCTTCGTTGACACGCCTTGAAGCCGTGCGATTTCCCGGTTACTCAATTCGTAGTAGTATTTTAAAATCAGCGCCTCCCGGAATACGTCCGGGATCTGGCGCAGCGCCCGCCGGACGATCCGGCTGTCCTCGTCCGCCTCCTGCGCGTCTGCCGGATTTGTTTCCGTTCTGTCGTCGTACAGTATCAGGTTCTCCAGATCCGCTTCGCTGTAGCGGTTTTTCACACGAAGGATGTCAATCGCTTTGTTTTTCGCAATCGTAATACACAAGCCCGTCATCTCGG
>CANDKL010000078.1 GCA_947385255.1 uncultured Roseburia sp.
TACACCTGACGCCGGATCGTCCCCTACCTGAATCACGGCCAGCGTTCCCTCTACACCTGCCAGCGCAAGCTGTGCCACCTGTTCCTTTAATTCCTCTTTGATTTCCGCCGAAATCCTCTTTCCATCAATTATCTGTGCCATAGGTCCTCCTCTTTTTGTCTGTTCTTTAAAATAATCCTGTAATCCTGCCGTTTTCATCTACATCAATGCGGTTTGCGGCCGGTGCCTTCGGCAGCCCCGGCATCGTCATAATCGCGCCTAAAATCACCACCACAAAGCCCGCGCCGGCCGATGCGTATACCTCTCTTACATGGACGGTAAACCCGGACGGGCGGCCCAGCCGATTCTGGTCATCCGACAGCGAATACTGCGTCTTTGCGATACAAACCGGGAAATCTCCCATCCCAAGCCTCGTAATCCGTGCCAGCTCCTTCTCGGCTGCCGGGCTGTATGTAACCCCATCCGCGCCGTAAATTTCCGTGGCAATGCATGCAATTTTTTCCTTAAGCCCTGCCTCGTCCGGATAAAGCGCCTGAAAATGGCTTTCCTTTTCCTCTAAGGTTTTTAATACCTTTTCTGCCAGCTCAATTCCGCCCGCGCCGCCTTTTTCCCACACCTTGGAAAGCGCAAATTCACAGCCGCGTTCCCTGCAGAAGCTTTCTACAAAGCGGGTTTCGGCTTCTGTATCCGTAACGAAGGAATTGAGCGTTACTACAATCGGCACCCGGAATTTCTGCAGGTTTTCGATATGCTTTTCCAGGTTTGCAATGCCCCTTTTCAGCGCCTCTATCTGTTCTGCGGCAAGCTCCTCCTTTGGTACGCCGCCGTTGTATTTGAGCGCGCGCACAGTCGCCACAAGCACAACGCAGTCCGGGTGCAGGCCCGCCTTACGGCATTTGATGTCAAAAAACTTCTCCGCGCCCAGATCCGCGCCAAAGCCGGCCTCTGTCACAACGATATCTGCCAGCTTAAGCCCGGTCCTCGTCGCCCGGACGCTGTTGCAGCCGTGCGCGATATTTGCAAACGGCCCGCCGTGTACAATCGCCGGCGTATGCTCTAAGGTCTGAATGAGGTTCGGCTTAATGGCATCCTTTAACAGCGCCGCCATCGCGCCTGTCGCGCCCAGATCACCCGCCGTCACCGGATTGCCGTCAAAGCTGTAGGCTACAATGATGCGCGAAAGCCGCTTTTTCAAATCCTGCATATCGTCCGCGAGGCACAAAATCGCCATAATCTCGGTTGCAACGGTAATGACAAAATGATCCTCCCGCACCATTCCGTCCATCTTATTGCCAAGTCCGACTACGACATTTCGCAGCACCCGGTCATTCATATCCAGACAGCGCTTAAAAACCACCTGCCTCGGATCGATTCCCAGCTCATTCCCCTGCTGGATATGGTTGTCCAACAGCGCCGCCAGCAGGTTATTTGCCGTCGTAATCGCGTGGAAATCCCCTGTAAAATGCAGATTTAAATCCTCCATCGGCACCACCTGCGCATAGCCGCCGCCGGCCGCTCCGCCCTTGATGCCAAAGCACGGCCCAAGGGACGGCTCGCGCAGCGCAAGCACAGCCTTTTTGCCAAGCAGGCCGAACGCCTGGCCTAAGCCAATGCTGGTCGTCGTCTTCCCTTCCCCGGCCGGCGTAGGGTTGATCGCCGTCACAAGCACCAGCTTGCCGTCCGGATTTGCCGCGGTTCTCTGCAAAAGCTCATCCGTCAGCTTTGCCTTGTACCTTCCGTAAAGCTCCAAATCCTCCTCCGGGATTGCAAGCTTTGCCGCAACCTCCTGAATCGGAAGCATGTTCGCCTCCTGGGCGATTTCAATATCTGTTTTCATAAAAAAGCCTCCTCCTTTACACCTGCTCAAATTCTTCAGCCGTCATTAATATTTTCCTGGCCTTGGTTCCCTCCTCCGGCCCGACAAGACCCGCCTCCTCCAATTGATCCATAATCCGGGCGGCACGGTTAAAGCCCACCTTAAACCGGCGCTGGATCGAGCCGATCGAGCCCTTTTCGCTTTCGATCAGAAATCTTCCGACCTCACGGAACAGCACGTCCCTGCTGTCGTCGGCGCCTGCCCCGTCGGCTATGGAGACCGTCATCGTTTCGGTCTGCTCCATGCGCTCCTGTATTTTGGAATTGTATTGGCTAATGCCGTTTTCTTCTTTAATAAATGCCACCACATCCGACACCTCCTCATCGGAGATAAATGCTCCCTGAACACGAAGCGGCTTCTGGAAATTCTGCGGGAAGAACAGCATATCCCCCTTCCCCAGCAGCTTCTCTGCGCCGACCATGTCCAGAATCGTCCGCGAATCTACGCCGCTTGTCACGGCAAAGGCTACGCGCGAGGGCATATTGGCCTTGATGAGCCCGGTAATGACATTGACAGACGGTCTCTGGGTCGCTATGATCAGGTGCAGGCCGGCTGCCCTTGCAAGCTGTGCCAGACGGCAGATGGCGTTTTCCACCTCATGGGAGGCCACCATCATCAAATCCGCCAGCTCGTCTACGATAATGACAATCTGCGGCAGCTTCCCGGGCTTCTCTCCGTCCTCCCCTGGGGGTGCAAAGGATATTTTCGCGTTGTAGCCGTTCAAATCGCGAACGCCGTAATCGGCAAACCGCTGATAACGGTCCTCCATCTCCGCTACCGCCCAGTTCAATGCCCCGGCCGCCTTTTTCGGATCGGTCACCACCGGAATCATCAAATGCGGAATCCCGTTGTAGACGCTTAATTCCACCACCTTTGGATCGATCATGATCAACTTGACGTCGTCCGGATGTGCCTTGAACAGAATACTCATAATAATTGTATTGATGCAGACAGACTTTCCGGAGCCTGTCGCGCCTGCAATTAAAAGATGGGGCATTTTTGCAATATCCGTGACGATGACCTGTCCCGCAATGTCTTTTCCAACGGCAAAGGTGAGGTTCGACTGCTTCTGCCGAAAGTCCTCCGATTCGATCAGCTCCCGGAATGCAACCGTTACATTTTCCTTGTTCGGAACCTCAATCCCGATTGCCGCCTTCCCGGGAATCGGCGCTTCCATACGGATGTCCGCCGCTGCCAGATTCAGCTTGATATCGTCCGTCAGATTTACAATCTTGCTGACCTTAACGCCCATTTCCGGCTGAATCTCGTACCGTGTCACCGACGGCCCGCTGCTGATATTTGTAATCGTCACATTGACGCCGAAGTTCCCTAGCGTCTGCTGCAGCTTATTTGCCGTCGCACGCAGATAGGCCGCCGAATCGCCCTTTGCCTTTGCCCGGCTCTTTTTCAGCAGAGAGACAGGCGGAAAAACATACTGCACCGGCAGCTTCTCATTTACCGCCGTATCCATGGCGCCGGAAATTGCCGCATCCTCCGTCTCCTGAGATGTCCCCGCCTTCCCTGCGATTGCACCCACATCCGAAAGCATTCCCTCTAACAGCTTTGCATCGTCATATTCGTATTTCTCCTTTGCCGCCGCCTTGGCGGGCTGCCGGAGAGGCTCGTCCGCAGGCTCGTCGCCGTCGTCCAGCACATCGCCCATAAAAATCTCCGGCAATCCCGTATCCTCCGCACGGGAAGGATGGACCGTCACTTGTTCCGTCTCTTCCGGCACAATTTCGATGATTTCATCTCCCGCAGGCTTTTTGTTCTTTTTCAATCCCGTATCCATGGAAACACCGGATACCTTTTTATCTATGCGGCGCAGCTTCCGCTCCTGCTGCCTCCTTGGCCGGCTGTCACGGTACTGCCTCGCTTCCTCCCTCGCCGCCTCGTATACCCGTTTGCCGCCCCGCTTCATACCGCCGAACAGGGACTTTTCCGTCAGCAGCACCAGCGATATGATCATAACGACAATATCTATGACAAAAGATCCGAATGTCCCGAAATTCGGCACGCACAGCCAGACAAACATACCGCCCAGGACGCCGCCGCCCTTTTTATATGTAGAAGAATACACATATGCGTCCTTTAAAATCCCTGCCGAAACAGCATTCTTATCCTGCACCAGAAGCTGTAAAAACATGCAGAAGGCGCAAAACAGCAGCACACCTGCCGTAAACTTAAACTGTGCCGCACGATTCCTTTTATTGGAAACCAGAAAGCACAGTCCGATGAACAATACAATCGGGAACAGATAGGCCATCAGTCCAAACAGCCCGAAAATCAATGTGCTTGCCAGACTGCCTATCCTGCCGCCAATCCCAAAATTGCTGACAAACAAAAGAACCGATGCCGCCATCAGCACCCAGAGCATAATTTCGCTCCCGAACAGGCTTTTCGCAGAGCCTGCGCGTGCTTTCCTTCTGCGGGCCGCTGCCTTGGATGAAGCTTTTTTTTTCCTGCGAGATGCCATAATTTCCTCCCATTTTCCGTCTGATTAAATCCCCATGCTGTTGTAAATATATCCCCCAATCGAAACCAGCCCCACCAGCAGGCAGTATACTGCAAAAACCGTAAATTTCTTCCTGCGCACCACCACAAGCATCGTCCGGATACAGATATAGCCCACCACCGCTGCGCACAGGACGCCCGCAAGATAGCAGCCAACCTCCGGCGCCGTCACCGTCAGTTTCGTCAAATCCGTAAGCTTTAACACAACGGCTCCCAAAACTGCAGGTATGGACATAATAAAGGAATATTTGACGGCAAACTTACGGTTAAAGCCGCTCAAAAGACACGCCGTAATCGTTGTTCCGGACCGCGACAGCCCAGGCAGCGTCGCGTAGCCCTGGCAGATGCCAATCACAAACGCATTGGAATACGACACATGCTTCGGCGTCCTGCCCCCGTCTGCCACCCGATCGGACAAAAACAGCAGAACGGCTGTAAGTATCAGACAAATGCCCGGCACCAGCAGATTTTCCGATGCGGCCTCTATCACGTCCGCCGCCTTGTAGCCGATGATCCCGGTCGGGATCGTGGATACGATCACCAGCATGACAAACTTGCGGTAGCTGTTATTGACCAGCCTGTAATACGGCTCGTCCCTTCTCAAAAATACATTTCCGGCAAAAATCCGTACGTCGCGGAAGAAGTCGCCCAGCATGGCAAACGCTTCCGCTATCATACGGAAAATGTCCCGGTAGAACACGAGAAAAATTGCAATCAGCGTCCCCAGATGCAATAGCACGTCAAAGAGTATTCCGGTGTCTGTTTCTACATCGAATAAAAGCTTAAACAACGCCAGATGCCCGGAGCTGCTGACTGGCAAAAATTCTGTTACACCCTGTATGATCCCCATGATGATTGCTTCTAATAATGACATATCTGCCTCCTCAGCTGTTACTTATATATATTTTCTCACAGTTTACCATATTTGGGGCAAAATGTCATTAAGGAAGTATGAATTATCTGGGATCCTGTTTTTTCTTATCGATCAGCTCATGCAGTCTTAACACCGCTTCGTGAATTCCGCCGACCTCATTAATCAGCCCTTCTTTGACCGCCTCTTCTCCAACCAAAATCGTTCCTAAGTCCTTCGACATCATATCGGTATTCATCATCAGCTCCAAAAGCCGCTCCTTCTTCGCGCCGGAATGCCCCTCAATAAATCCCAGGATGCGATCCTGCATCTGTTTAAAATAGTCGTAGGTCTGCTTGGCCCCAATCACCGTCCCGCTCATGCGTACCGGGTGGATTACCATTGTTCCGCTCGGCACGATAAACGAATAATCCGTCGATACCGCAAGCGGCACACCAATAGAGTGCGAGCCGCCCAGTACCAAAGATACCGACGGCTTATCCAGCGACGCGACCATTTCCGCAATCGCAAGCCCGCTCTCCACGTCGCCGCCTACCGTATTTAAAATCAAAAGCAGCCCGTCTACCTTTTCACTGTCCTCTATGACCGCAAGCTGCGGCAGCACATGCTCGTACTTTGTCGTCTTCGTTGTAGACGGCAGGCATTCATGGCCTTCGATTTCTCCAATGATGTTCAGAAGATGGATATCGTGATTCGTTTTGGGGTTGTTTAAAACCGCCTGCCCATACTCCTTGATTTGTTCCATATCCATTCCGTTTTGGTTTTTATCCTTGCTGTTTTCGTTGTTTGTATCGCCCATCCTTTTTACCTCACAAAAACAGAGGGTCGTCTGACCCTCCTTTTTTGTTTAGTATATCCGTACAGGCTGTATTTAATACCCCAGCAGGTAATTATACAGATTCTGGTATTTTTCCTTCGAAGACATCCAGGAGAAATCCTTTTCCATGCCGCGCTCTACCATCTGGTTCCACTGGCGCTTCTTGTCAAAGAACACATGCTTGGAATAATTGATGATGCCCATCATTTCGTCTGCATTGTAATTCGTAAACGAGAAGCCTTCTCCCGTATTGTCATACTCGTTAAACGGCGCTACCGTGTCCTTTAAGCCGCCGGTTTCCCTGACAATCGGAACGGTACCGTAACGGAATGAAATCAGCTGCGTCAGGCCGCATGGCTCAAAGCGGGACGGCATTAAGAACGCGTCGGCCGCCGCATAAAGCTTGTGCGCCAGATCGTCGGAATAGCAGATATTCGCAGAAATCCGATCCGGATATTTCCATGCGTAATGACGGAACATATTTTCATACCGCACATCTCCGGTTCCGATGATGACAAACTGCGTAAACTCATCTGCAATGAAATCCATCATGTAGTTAATCAAATCCAGCCCCTTCTGATCGGTCAGACGGGAAATGAGCCCGATCATGTATTTCTTCTTGTCCTCCACAAGGCCCAGATCCTTCTGCAGCTTCAGCTTGTTCTGCGCCTTCTTCTGGCGGAAGTTGTCCTTGTTGTAATGTGTATAAATCTTCGGATCGGTCTCGGGATTATACACGTCATAATCAATGCCGTTGACAATTCCCTGCATGTCAAAATGCCTTGCCAAAAGCAGGCCGTCCAAGCCCTCGCCGTATTCCGGCGTCTGGATTTCGTTAGCGTAGGTGTCGCTGACCGTTGTAATATAGTCGGCGTATACCAGGCCGCCCTTTAACATATTTGCATCCTTTTTGTACTCCAGCTTATCCGGTGCGAACAGGCCGTTGGCAAAGCCGGTTAAGCCGCGCATCGTCTGGATATCCCATACGCCCTGGAATTTCAGGTTATGGATCGTCATAATCGTCTTAATTCCCCAGAAGAATCCGTCCGCGCTGAACTCGTTCTTTAGGTATACCGGGATAAATCCGGTCTCCCAGTCATGGCAGTGGATGAGATCCGGCCGGAAATTCACCTGAGGCAGAATGGATAATACCGCCTTGTCAAAGAAGCAGAACTTCTCAATGTCGTAACGGATATTTCCATAGGGCTGAAAGCAGTTGAAGTACTCTTCATTGTCAATAAAATAGTATGTAATGCCGTCCAGCTCATACTTAAGCACGCCGACATATTTGTTCTTGATATAGCTGCCCGCATCCATATAAAAATGCGTCACATACTCAAACTGGCTCCGAAAATGCTCCGGTATACAGCTGTAATTGGGAAGCACAACCCGTACGTCCCATTCCTCCTTGGAAAACTCCTTCGGTAACGCGCCGCAGACATCAGCAAGCCCTCCTGTCTTAATAAACGGAACACATTCTGATGCTGCAAAAAGTATTTTCTTCATTGTAAAAACCCTCCTTATTCTACTTACTATACGGCTGCCAGTGCCTGTTCTAAATCTGCAATGATATCCTCTGCATGTTCAATACCTACGGAAAAACGGATTAAATCCGGCGCCACGCCTGCTGCGAGCAGCTGCTCGTCTGTCATCTGGCGGTGCGTATGGCTCGCCGGATGCAGCACACAGGTCCTTGCGTCTGCGACATGCGTCACAATTGCGGCCAGCTTCAGCCGGTCCATAAACCGGATGGATACCTCCCTGCCGCCCTTTAATCCAAAGGAAATCACGCCGCAGGTTCCGTTCGGCATGTATTTCTGTGCCAGCGGATAATATTTATTGTCCTTTAAGCCTGCAAAATTGACCCAGGCAACCTTCCCATGCTTCTGTAAATATTCTGCCACCTTCGCCGCATTCTCACAATGCCTTGGCATGCGAAGATGCAGCGTCTCAAGTCCTATGTTCAGCAAAAATGCATTCTGCGGCGACTGGATCGAGCCCAGATCGCGCATTAGCTGCGCCGTCGCCTTTTGAATATAGGCCAGCTTACCGAACTTCTCTGCATAGACAATGCCGTGGTAGGACTCGTCCGGCGTCGTAAGCCCCGGAAATTTATCCTTGTGCGCCATCCAGTCAAAATTTCCGGAATCAATGATCGCGCCGCCTACGCTCATTGCATGTCCGTCCATGTATTTCGTCGTGGAGTGCGTCACGATATCCGCTCCCCACTCAAAAGGCCTGCAGTGGATCGGCGTGGGGAATGTGTTGTCTACAATGAGCGGCACGCCGTGCTTATGCGCGATATTTGCAAAGCGCTCAATGTCAAGCACCACAAGCGACGGATTGGAAATCGACTCTGCAAACAGCGCCTTGGTATTGGGTTGAAAAGCCGCTTCGATTTCTTCGTCGGAGGCGTCCGGATCGATAAAGGTACAGGAAATACCCTGCTTTGCCATGGTTGTCCCGAACAAATTGAACGTACCGCCGTAAATGGCGCTTGAGCAGACAAAGTGATCGCCCGCCTCGCAGATATTAAATACGGCATAGTAGTTCGCCGCCTGCCCCGACGAGGTCAGCATTCCGGCAACGCCGCCCTCTAACTCTGTAATCTTGGCTGCTACCGCATCATTGGTCGGGTTCTGTAGCCTGGTATAAAAATATCCGGCCTCTTCCAGATCGAAAAGCCTTCCCATCTGATCGCTGTTGTCGTATTTGAAGGTCGTGCTCTGGTAAATCGGCAGAACCCTCGGCTCTCCCTTTCCAGGCTTGTACCCTGCCTGGATGCATATGGTTTCCGGTCTAAAATTTGTCCCCATCTTCATTTCTCCCTGTCATTATTCGTCCCAGTTGTGGAATACCTCCTGGACGTCGTCATCCTCGTCTAATAAATCTAAAATCTTCTGAATGTTGTTCAAATCCGCTTCCTCCGACAGTGTCACATAGGTCTGCGGAAGCATCGTCACCTCTGCATTCGCCATCGAGATTTGTTCCTTCTCAAATGCCTCCCGCACAGCGGAAAAGCTCTCTGGAGAGGTCAGTATTTCAAAGCTGTCCTCTTCCTCGGCAAAATCATCTGCGCCCGCGTCCAGCGCAAGCATCATCAGATCGTCCGCATTCATACCGCACTCTTCTTTCGCGACAAGGATCTGCCCCTTCTCATCGAACATATACGAAACGCAGCCCTGCGTCCCGATGCTGCCGCCGCCCTTGGTAAACGCGTTGCGTACGTTTGCAGCGGTCCGATTCTTGTTGTCCGTCAGGGCCTTTACAATGATTGCCGTTCCGGACGGGCCGTAGCCTTCGTATGTAACCTGTTCGTAATTGACATTGCCCGTGTCGCCGGCCGCCTTCTTGATCCCCCGGTCGATGGTGTCGTTCGGCATGTTGTTTGCTTTTGCCTTGGCGATTACGTCCCGGAGCTTACTGTTATTCGACGGATCCGGGCCGCCCTCCTTTACGGCAATGGCAATTTCCCTGCCGATAATCGTAAATATTTTCCCCTTTGCCTTGTCATTCTTCTCTTTTTTGTGCTTGATATTGGCAAACTTGGAATGTCCTGACATAGTAACTCCTCTTTTCTAAGTTTTCTCTTTTCTTTATTCTACCATTATTTCCGGCTTCTGACAAGAACTATCCGCCGTATCCGGCTCTTCATTTTCGGAAATCCTTACGGCCCGGGCCTTCTGGATGATTTTATTCTGCACGGCAAGGATTTTAAAGCAGTACCCGTGCGCCCTGACCTCAATGCGGTCGTCTTCATCCGGTATTTTGTCTATTTTGGCAACCAGAAAGCCGTTTAAGGTTTCGTAATTTTCTTCCTCCCCAACCTCAAACCCAAGCGCCTTTGCCACATCCTCAAAGTCCGCCATGCCGTTGATGAGGAAGCTGCCGTCCGGCTGCAGCCTTATCATTTCTTCATACTCATCGTGCTCGTCTAAAATATTTCCAACGATTTCCTCTATGATATCCTCCATCGCCACAATCCCCGCCGTCTGCCCATATTCATCCACGACAATGACCATATGGTTTTTCTCGGACTGCATTTCTTTAAAAAGCGTATTGATATTTCTTGTCTCCGGAATAAATTCCACCTTGCGAACCAGATCGCGTATTTTGCCGATCTGCATCCCGTAATATTCCTGACGGGTGCAAATCCGCAGGGCCTCCTTGATATGCAGGACGCCGATAATATTGTCAATATCCTCTATGTACACCGGAAACCTGGAATTGCCCCGCTCCTTCATAAATTCCATTGCCTCCGCAAACGTCATTGTCCCGTCGAGGGCCACGATATTCTTCCGGTGCGTCATAATGTCCTTGGCCTCTTTATCGTCAAACTCAAAAATATTGTGGATCATTTCCGCCTCGCTGGCTAAGATCACGCCCCGCTCATGCCCCTCGTTTACCATAGACATGATGTCCTCCTCGGTCGAGTCGTCGGAATTTTCATCCGGATCCACACCAAAGAGCCGCATGAATAAATTTGCAGCAAGCTCCATGCATTTTACAAACGGAAATCCAATCACTGTAAACAGCGCCATCAGCCTGCAGAGCCCAAAGCCCCAGGCCTCCTGCTTAGCCTCCGCGATCCCGGACGGAGCATACATGCCGATGACAAGAACCGCCAGCCAATAGCCAAGCATCAGAAAAATCCGCATCGGCTCCTCATACGACGACAGCACATAGGTCCCTGCAAAAAGATTGATGCCTGTCACAAAAAATTGTAGGTTATGTACGCTGCCGGCCGGTTTTTTCCAAAGCCGAAGCAGCAGCGATGCCCTCTTATCCCCCTCCTTCGCCATTTTTTCCAGATTGCCCCCGCTTAAGCCTGACAATGCTGCAAGAAAGCCATAAAAAACGATATGCAATACTACAAACGCCAACAACATGATCAGGCCTATCTCAGGCCCGCTTCCATCCTCCATTTGAATTCTCCTTTTGATCCTCACTGATATCCGAAATGCATTACAAACATTTGAAATATACCATTATCCCGCGTTTTCGTCAAGGTTATGTTATGTAAGCAGTTCCAGACTTACCTCAAGCGCTTTATCCACCTTAAACAGCATGCTGCTGTCCAAATGGCACACCTTGTCCTTTAATCTCT